>JAFTBW010000067.1 GCA_017455015.1 Oscillospiraceae bacterium
CCACGGTCACCAGCGGCGACGCCGCCGGGCTGCGCCAGATGGGCGACGTGCTGCGGGACAAGGACCCCGCCGTGGTGGCGGTCCTGGCCCTGACGGGCGAGAAGGTGACGCTCCAGGCCGTCTGCGGCAAGGACGCCGTTGCCAAAGGCGTCCGCGCCGGGGACATCATCAAAGCCATCGCGCCCCTGGTGGGCGGCAAAGGCGGCGGCAAGCCCGACAGCGCCATGGGCGGCGGCAGCAAGGTGTCCGGCGTCCCGGAGGCGCTGGCCGCCGTGCGCCCCCTGGTGGAAAGCAAGCTGGGCTGAATCATAACGATCAGGAGGTCATAATATTATGGAAAACTGCCTGTTCTGCAAACTCGCGGCAGGGGAGATCCCCAGCGCGAAGGTCTATGAGGACGAGACGGTCTACGCCTTTCGGGACATCGCGCCCCAGGCCCCCGTCCACATCCTGGTCATCCCCAAGACGCATATCGCCTCCGTCCAGGAACTGAACGGAGAGACCATCGGCCTGGCCGCGGCCTGTCTGCTGGCTATCCCGAAAATCGCGGCGCAGGAGGGGCTGCTGCCCGGCGGCTACCGGGTGGTCAGCAACTGCGGCCCCGACGCGGGCCAGACCGTGGGGCATCTCCACTTCCACATCCTGGGGGGGACCCGGCTGAACGACCGCATGGCCTGAACGGCAAGCCGGAAGGGCGCGACCCTTCTGAAAAAAGAAAGGAGAGAGAACGATGAAGCGAATGAGCGGATGGATCGCTCTGCTGCTCTGCCTGGCGCTGTTCGCCGCCTGCGGCGGCCCGGCGCAGTCCGGCGAGCAGGGGAGGGGCATGCCCGTGCAGGAGCAGGAAGCGGAGGCCTCCGCCTCAGACCTGCCTCCCGAGCAGGCGAACGCGCCGGAGGACGACGAATTCTCCGACCCGGCCCTGGCCTATGAGACCTATCTCTACTATCTCCAGGACCAGAGGGAGCGCATCCTGGGCTACAACTGGCAGAAGGGCTTCGGCTACGACGAGGAATACGAGGAGTTCGGCTACCGGCCCGGCACCGTCAACGTGGCCTTTGCGGACGTGTGGGGCAGCCCCACGCCGGAACTGCTCTACCTCTGCGCGGAGGAACCCCTGGAGGACTTTCCCCCCTACATGGCGGAGCTGCACGTCCTGGCCTATGACGCCGACGCGCTGATCGAGCTGTACAGCTTCAACGAACTGGACGCCCAGGCCGGGGGCGGCATGGTCTACCGGATCTTCACCGTGCCCAAGCAGAGCGGCCTCTGGCTGTACACCCACTGGTTCAGCGAGGTCAACGACGAGGAATACCGGCATCTGGTGGAGGACGGCAACGCGCTTACCGTGGCCGAGGACTTCACCCATACGCAGCACTACGACTATGAAAGCGACCTTTGGAGTCTGACCTGTACCATCGACGGGGAGGAGGTCACAGAGGAGGAATACCGGGCCGCCCTGCCCGCCAAGGCCTTCCAGGCCAGGGGTCTGCTGCTGCGAAACCTGGACTACGACGAGTACGGCATGAACCTGCCCACCGTCTACCCCACCAACGGCGCGGGCATGACCGTGGACGAGGCCATCGACTATCTGAGGGCCCTGCTGGGACAGGATGTACGCGAAAACGCCGAGGACTTCTTCGGCCAGGTCCCCGACATGGTCTTCGCCAGCGGCGCGGGCGGCTGGAGCACGGACCTCCAGTTCCAGGCCGACGGCTCCGTGGAGCTGAGCTTCCACGACAGCGACATGGGCGACACCGGCGAGGGCTATGAACACGGCACCGTCTATGTCTGCTCCTGCGTGCTGCACCTGGGCGAGCTGGAGCGCCTGGACGACTACCGCTGGACCGCCCGCGTGGTGGAGCGGAACATGGACGGCCCGGAGCCGGGGGAGGAGTGGATCCGCGACGACGTGCGCTACATCCAGTCCGAGCCCTACGGCCTGGAGGAAGCGGATCGGGTGTATTTCTACCTGCCCGGCACGCCCACCACGGAACTGCCCAGGGAGTTTCTGCGCTGGATCGCCATGCCAAGGGCCTGGAACATGGACGAGATCCCGCAGCTTCTGCCCTGCTGGGGCCTGTACAGCGTCAACGACGAGACCGGTTTTTCCGGCGAATGAC
>JAFTBW010000068.1 GCA_017455015.1 Oscillospiraceae bacterium
CGGAGGTGTAAGTGTCCTCGTTGACGCCCATGACGAACATCGGGGTGTCATCCTTGGAGGGAGCGGACATGATGACCTTCTTGGCGCCGGCCTTGATATGGCCCTGGGCCTTCTCCTTGGTCAGGAACAGGCCGGTGGACTCGATAACATACTCCGCGCCGATCTCACCCCAGGGGATCTCGGCGGGGTCGCGCTTGGCAAACACAGGGATTTTCTTGCCGTTCACAACGATGCCGGCCTCATAGGAGCCGACCTCGCCCTTGAACTTGCCCTGCATGGTATCATACTTCAGCATATAAGCCAGGTACTCGGGCTCGCACAGGTCGTTGACGCCCACGATCTCGATCTCGGGATGGTTCAGGCTGGCGCGCATGACGTTGCGGCCGATCCGTCCGAATCCGTTGATACCGATTTTGATGCTCATGATAATCTACCTCCAAAATATTGTATTCCCCTCGATGGCCTCAGAGATTTGGAAATCGCTGGGACGTGTTTATTATGCTACAAAAACGGGGATTTGTAAATGGGTATTCGTTATTTTTTCTGTTTTTTTCAAAAAAAATGTACCTTGCTTGACTTGATTTTTCAGATTTGTTAAGATGTAAACAAGACGGTACGGATACCGCTTCCTCCGGCGGAAGCCGGGAGACGGAGAAAAGGGGCGCAGGGCATGATTCTGACCATTGAAATCGGAAACAGGAACATTGTAATCTGCATCGTGCAGGAGGGCCGGCGGCTCTATCGCTGCGCGCTTGCCGCCCGGACGGAGCGCACCGCGGACGAGCTCGCCCTGACCCTGGAGCAGCTCTGCCGCCGGGGCGGCGCGGAAGCCGGGAACGTGTCCGGGACCATCATCGCCTCGGTGGTGCCCCAGCTCACGGATACGATGCTCCGGGCGGTGAAGCTCTGCACGGGCAAGGCCCCGCTGCTGCTGGGACCGGGTTTGAAAACCGGTCTGAACATCCGCATGGACGACCCCACGGAGCTGGGAGGCAGTCTGGCGGCGGCGGCGGTGGCGGTTCTGGCGGGGAAGCGGCCCCTGCCCTGCGCCATCGTGTATCTGGGTACGGCCACGGCCATCGGCGTCCTGGACAGGCAGGGGCGCTACATCGGCGGTGTGATCTGCCCGGGGCTGGACCTGAGCCGGGAGAGCCTGGCAAAGGGAGCCAGCCAGCTTACCGAGGTCAGTCTGACGGCGCCGGGCCGCGTCATCGGAAAAAACACCCGGGACTGTGTCCGCAGCGGCGTGGTGTACGGCTCCGCCGCCATGCTGGACGGCATTTTGGAGCGCATCGAAACGGAGCTGCAAAGCCCGGTCAGCGTGGTGGTGACGGGGGAGGGAGCCGACCTTCTGGTCCCCCACTGCCGCAGGTCCGGGGATATGGAGATCGACGACGATCTCATTATGCGGGGGCTCTGGACAATTTACCGCAGAAACCGGGAAGAATAATCACAAGGGCGTTTTCCCCGCAAGGGGGAGATGCCGCCGCAAAAATACGCAGAGAAAAAGGCAGACTTATGGCAAGAAAGAGACGACACAAGCGAAAAACAGCGGTGACGCTGCCGGAGCATCTGCTTCGGGCCGGGGACGTGACCGATCAGTACGGCCTGTCGGAGCAGGCGCTGATGGCCTATCTCCCCCACCCGGAGCAGTATCTGCCCGAGGGACGGCGGAAAGCCGTGACCTGCTGGCGGCGGGAGGACGTGGTGCGCCTGCTGAAAACGGACCGCCGGGCCAGGGCCGCCGCCGACGAGCTGCTGGCCCGCCGGAGGCGGCGGGAGGCGGCCAGGGAATATGAAAACCAGAAGAAAGAGGTATTCCGCTATCTGGCGGGGGAGTACGCGCTGGACAACCTGCTGCGCAAAGCCGCCTTTCTCCGCCGGAGGTTCGTGCTGCACGTGGGACCCACCAACTCCGGCAAGACCTACGACGCCATCGAGGCCCTGGCCGCGGCGGAGAGCGGGGCCTATCTGGGTCCCCTCCGTCTGCTGGCCCTGGAGATGTTCGACAAGCTCAACGCCCGGGGCTGCCGCTGCAATCTGCTGACCGGAGAGGAGCACATCGAGGTGGACGGCGCTTACCATGTCGCCAGCACCATCGAGCTGTGCGACTTTCGTGCCCGCTACGCCGTGGCGGTCATCGACGAGGGCCAGATGCTGGCCGACCCCTCCCGGGGCGCGCACTGGACAAGGGCGCTGCTGGGGGTGGACGCGGAGGAGGTCCATGTCTGCCTGGCCCCGGAGGCCCGGAACATCATCGTCTGGCTTTTGGAGCAGATCGGCGCGCCCTACGAGCTGCGGGAGCACAAGCGGCTCTGTCCCCTGACCTTCGAGGGCAAGTTCAACGGCTACGGCGACGTGCAGCCGGGGGACGCCCTGATCACCTTCTCCCGGCGGAACGTGCTGAACATCTCCGGGGAGCTGGAAAAGCGGGGCATCCGGGCCAGCGTGATCTACGGGGCATTGCCGCCGGAGTCCCGGCGGGAGGAGGTGCGGAAGTTCGCCTCCGGCCAGACCAACGTGGTGGTGGCCACGGACGCCATCGGCATGGGCATCTCCCTGCCCATCCGGCGCGTCATCTTCTGCGAGACGCAGAAGTACGACGGCGTCTCCCGCCGCCCGCTGAACAAGGTGGAGATCCGGCAGATCGCGGGCAGGGCGGGGCGCTTCGGCATCTACGACAGGGGCGAGGTTCTGACCGTCTCCGACGAGGAGAGCATCCGCCGGGGGCTGATCGGCCCGGC
The DNA here is from genome assembly GCA_017455015.1 of Oscillospiraceae bacterium. Taxonomy (GTDB): domain Bacteria; phylum Bacillota; class Clostridia; order Oscillospirales; family Oscillospiraceae; genus RGIG7114. The sequence goes on from JAFTBW010000068.1 coordinate 2,745, forward strand.
ACGGCAGGTCAGGGCTCTGACCACCCCGTTCCCCGCGGCGGCGCTGGACTCCGACTATCCGCTGGACATGCTGCTGCGGGCCTGGCAGGAGCTGCCCCCCGGGGCCAGGGAGCAGAAGGCGGACCTCTCCGAGGCCCTGGTGCTGCTCCGGGTCTTCGACAAGGACGTGCCGGGGGCGGACCAGGTGCCCAAGAGCATGGTCTACGACCTCATCACCTGCCCCGTGGACACCAAGGTCCGGGAGCTGGTCTTCTACTGGTGCGACTGCGTCCGGGCCGTGGTCCGGGGCAGGACCGTCCCCCAGCCCAAATTCGACACGGACACCCTGGAGGGCTGCGAAAACCAGTACCGGGCCTATGACATCCGCTGCCAGCTTCTGCGGCGGGTGGGGATCAACGAGTCCGTGACCCGGCAGAAGCGGGAGCTGGCGGAGAAAATCAACGCCTTTCTGGCCCAGGACAAGCAGAGTCTGGAGCGCCGCTGCCCCCAGTGCGGCGCGCCCTTGGCGTTCGACTGGCCCTGGCGCACCTGCGACCGCTGCCACTACCGCCGCGGGAGGGGCTGAGCCCGGACAAAACGGGGACAGGCGTTCACCCCATATCGCACAATGATCGCACGCATAATCACACGCGAATCACACGCGTGTGATTTTTTATTTGACATTATCGCACGCGTGTGATATATATGAATCATATACTGGAGGTGTCCCTATGGAACGTCTGATACCGGAAAAAGAAACTCTGACAATTGAGTTTAAAAGTGACAGAAAACCCATTCAGGATGATGTGATCATTGATTCTGTCGTCGCATTCGCAAATACCGAGGGGGGAGACCTGTACCTTGGTGTGGAGAACGATGGAAGCATTACCGGCATCCATAAATCACATAGCGATATCACCCGTCTCGCCGCATTTATCGCAAATAAAACGGTCCCGCCGCAATCCGTCCGCGTTGAGCTGCTGGATGAGATACAGCCGGTGATCCGGGTCCAGGTGGCGAAAAGCAGAACGATCGTGGCATCCTCATCGGGCAAGACCCAGCGGCGTCAGATCAAGCTGGACGGCGAAC
>JAFTBW010000069.1 GCA_017455015.1 Oscillospiraceae bacterium
GCACGTTTGGCGGCAAATTTTGCGCCCGCCTGCGTTACAAAAACCTTGAAATACACAAAGTATTCCTGCGGTTTTTGCGCCTTGGCGGACACAAAATTTGCTCGCCAACCGCACGCGTTGCTTTAATCAGCGTTTCCTTAGACGAAAAAACGCTCTTTTCTCCCCCTTTCAGGGGGAGAAAAGAGCGGCATGCAGCAATCAAAGTGCCCTCCGCAATGGAGAAATAAGGGAGAAAATCGCTTCAAACGGGAGACGAAACGCACATGACAGAGACGAAAACCGCCGGGACGCGGCGCTACAACCCCGTCGTCACCGCGCTGCTGCTGCTCATCGGTCTTGCCTGCGCCGCCGCCGGGGTCAGGCAGCTCTGGTGGGTGGGACGGAACGTGGGCAGCGTGTCCGAGACCGCCGCCGGACCGAAGAGCGTGGGAGAGGTGGCCCCCTCCTACGATATGTATGTGAACAATCTGACCAGCACCGCCCTGGAGGGGCTGCTGCCCATTCCCAAGGTCTACTGGCTGCCGGAGGACACGGTGATCGCCCCCCGGCCCAACCCCGCCTGCGCCGGGGAGAGCACGGACCCGGCGGACGCCGCCGCGGTGCTGGCCTCCGCCTCCGAGCTGCTGGGAGGACAGGAGACGGTCTGGAATCCGGAAATTGCGGTCAAGCCCGGCAGCGCGGTGAACTGGTACCTGGACGACACCATCTTCTCCATCACCTGGAAGCAGCCCATCCAGAACACCATCTTCTGTTTCTCCGAGGTGAAGATCGCCCATCCCAGCCAGTTCCGGCGCTATTTCGCGGACAACACCTTTGCCTCTCCCATCCAGTACGCGCCGAGCGAGATGGCCCAGACCGTGAACGCGGTCACGGCTCTGAGCGGGGACTTCTACAAGTTCCGCAACTTCGGCACCGTGGTCTACCAGCGGCAGCTCTACCGCACCGAGGGGGCGTACCTGGACAACTGCTTTGTGAACAGCAGCGGCGACCTGCTCTTTGTCCACCGGGGCGAGCTGACGGAGGAGGCGGATGTCCTGCAATACATCCGGGACAACGACATCGTGTTTTCGTTCTGCTTCGGCCCCGCGCTGATCGAGCACGGGGAGCGGGTCCTGCCCGACACCTATCTGATCGGAGAGATCAACGACGTCTACGCCCGCTGCGTGCTGTGCCAGATGGGGGAGGGGCACTACCTCCTGGTGACCGTGAACGGGGAGCCGGGCTACGGCAACTATCTCACCATGGCCCAGGTGACGGACGAGCTGATGCGTCTGGGCGTCCGCGAAGCATACACCCTGGACGGCGGACAGACCGCCGCCATGTACGCCAACGGCAAGCTCATCAACGCCGTGGAGTTCGGGTTCCAGCGCTACATCAGCGACATCCTGTTCTTCTGCACGGCGATTCCGGACGACGGGGACGGTGGAACGCCGTGAGCGCCCCCGCGGCAGGGCGGCGCGTCCTGGGGCCGCTGATTTTTGCGCTGGTTATGGCCGCGCTGGGCGCCGTCTGCGCCCTCCCCGCCTCCGCCGCTCCGCCGGCGCTCTGGGACCCGTCCGCGCCGGAGACCGCCGCGGTCACCGTCCGGCTTTCCGGCTCCGGGGGGCGGGTCTGGCGGATCGATCCCCTGCAAGACGCTCTGCCGCCGGCGCTGCCGGTGCTGCGGGACGCCTGCCCGCCGTTTTTGCGCCTTTGGACCGTGGTACTGCGGGGCAGGGAGGTCCCCTGCACGGCCCGTGACGCGACGTTTCCCCGCGGCCTGTTCACGCAAGCGGAAATTGAGGCCGCGCTGGACTGGCTGCCCCATCTGGAGCGGGCGGACCTGTGCGCCCTGTATCTGGAGAACGACACGGCGGAGGCTTTGACTGCCGCCCGGCCGGATTTGCGCCTGGTGTGGATGGTCAACGTTCTGGACATGCGCCTTCGCAGCGACATCCAGTGCTTCTCCACCCTGCAGGACAGCTCCAAGCCGCCCTGCACCGACCGGCAGTTGGAGCCGCTGCTGCGCTGCTGCACCGAGCTGCGCGCCCTGGACCTGGGCCACAACCGGGTGCGGGACCTCAGCCTCATCGGCAAGCTGAAGCATCTGCAGGTCCTTGTCATCGCGGACAACCCCGTACAGGACTTAACGCCCCTGGAAAACCTGACCGAGCTGGAATATTTGGAGATGTTCCAGTGCAATTATGTGGAGGATTTCAGCCCGCTGGGCGCTTTGGCGAATCTGCGGTGCCTGAACGCCGGGTTTTGCGTCCATCTCACGGACCTGGACTTTCTGGACGGTCTGGAAAGGCTGGAGATGGCCTGGTTTCCCGCGGAAAAGGACCATTTTTCCGCAGAGCTTCGCCGGCGGGCGGAGGAGAAACACCCGGATACAAGGTTTCTCTTTGACAGCGAGATCATGGGCTCCACCGCAGACGGCTGGCGCGCCACGGAGCGGAACGTGGCGATCCGCCGCGCCTTTGTGAACTGGCCCCAGGTCCTGTCCTTTGAAAGCTGGGACGAGGTGACTTACCGGGAGGGGGCCTGGCTGACCCCCGTCCATCCCATGCAGCATTAATCCCTCCCCCGGAGGGGGAGGGAGAAAAACCGTGAAAGAAGTGGTGGAGCTTGGAAGAGATCGGGAGCCGGAACGCAGCGGGGACGGGAAAACGGCTGTCCGCCCTCACCGCCGTCACCGTTTTGCTGCTGGTTCTGGGACTGCTCCTGGCCGCGGCTGCGGCCGGGCTGCGCATCCGGGCGGACCGGATCTCCTCCGGCGTCCGGGACATTCCGGAGGCCCCCGCCGTCCCCCGGTCCGCCGCCGGGGTTGTCCGAAGCTATGACGGCTTTGTGGACCGGCTGACCGCCGCCGCCCTGGAGAATCTGCGGCCCGTCCCCAAAATCTACCGGCTGCCGGAGGACACGGTGACGGCCCCGCTGCCCGACGCGGCCTGCTTCGGCGAGAGCGACGACCCTGCGGACACCGCGGAGGTGCTGGCCCGGGCGTCGGCGCTGCTGGACGGGCAGGAGACCCTGTGGAACCCGGAAATCCCCATCGCCCGCTGGAGCACGGTGCAGTGGTATCTGGACGAGACGATCCTCTCCGTCACCTGGAAGCAGCCCTTCCGCGGCGCGATATTTGCCTTTTCGGAGATCAAGATCGCCCATCCCAGCCAGTTCCGCCGCTATTTCACGGACGATACCTACGCCTCTCCCACCCGCCTGAAGACCTCGGAGATGGCCGGGAGCCTGAACGCGGTCACGGCCCTGAGCGGGGACTTTCACATGCGCCGCCCGCTCGGCATCGTGGTCTACCGGCGGCAGCTCTGCCGCGCCGAGGGGGAGACGCTGGATACCTGCTTTGTGAACGGCAGCGGCGACCTGCTCTTTGTCCGCCGGGGGGAGCTGACCGATGAGGCGGAGATGCGGCAATACATCGAGGAAAACGACGTGCAGTTCTCGTTCTGCTTCGGCCCGGTCCTCATTGAGCACGGGGAGCGGGTGCTGCCCGTGGAGTACAAAATCGGGGAGATCAACGAGACCTACGCCCGCTGCGTGCTGTGCCAGTTGGGCGAAGGACACTATCTGCTGCTGACGGTGAACAACGATCTGGGCTACGGGGCCTATCTCCCCCTGGCCCCGGTGACGGACGTCCTGATGGAGCTGGGCATCCCCGAAGCCTACGCCCTGGACGGCGGGCAGACCGCCGCCATGTACGCAAACGGAAGGCTGGTCAACGCCGTGGAGTTCGGCCGCCAGCAGCTCATCAGCGACATTCTCTATTTCTGTACCGCGATCCCGGACGGTGCGCCGGTCCCCGGGGACGCGGCCACACCTGACGATGGGGAGGACTCACAACACCTATGAACAAGGCTGCACTCCTGCTGGACGGCAGGTTCATCTATTGGAGGAGCATCATCCTGGCTCTGGCCATCCTGACCGCCATGCTGATGGCGACGGCGCTGCGGCTGGGCCAGAAAAAACAGCGGCTGGGGCCGCTGCTCATCGCCTTTCCCATTGCCATGGCGTTCTCTCTCTGCGCCAGCCGTGCGATCCACTGGTACTGCCGCTTTGAGACCTATGAGAGCTTCCGGGCGGCGATGACGGACTTCACCGGCGGCGGCTGGAGCCTGATGGGGGTCTTTGCCGGAACCATCGCCGCCCTCTGTCTGGTGCGGGCGCTGTTTCTGACCCGGGACCTGCCCGCTCTGCTGGACGCCGTTTCTCCGGCTGCGGCCCTGGGCATCGCCGTGGGGCGGCTCGGGGAGTATTTCTCCAACGCAAACCGGAGCAAATTTATCTTCCGGAACCCCAGGCTGCTGCGCGTCCCCTTTTCCGCCCCGGCGGTGAATGTCACATCCGGCGTCACGGAGTGGCGCGCCGCCACGTTCTTTGGCCAGAGCGGCTGGGCGCTGCTGCTGTTCGTGACCCTGTTCCTGCATCTGGTGATTCCCCGGCGCAGGCGGCCGTACCGGGAGTCCTGGCGCAGCGGCAGGGTGTTTGAGCTGTTCATGATCCTCTACTGTCTGGGTCAGATTCTGTTCGATTCCACCCGCTACGACGCCCTGTTCCTTCGCAGCAACGGCTTTGTCAGCCTGGAGCAGATCGTCTGCGGCGTGGTGCTGGTGGCGGTCCTGATCCTCTATACCGTGCGCAGCGTCATCGCCAACCGTTTTCACGTCTGGCAGATCCTCCTGTGGCTGGCGGCCCTGGCGGGGCTGGGGCTGGCCGGTTATATGGAGTACTACGTCCAGCGCCACGCGGACCAGTTCCTCTTCGCCTACGGCATGATGGCCGACGGGCTTCTCATCTTCTTCTGCGCCGCCCTGGCCATGTACCGCAGCACCACCCTCCCGCCGGAAAAGCGCGGAGCCGGCGCCGCGCAGTCCGCATCCGTGGAATTCGCGGAATCTGTGGAAGCTCCTCCGGCGGCCGAAGCCGCCGCGCATCCCGAGGCGGATGAAGCGGAGCCTGCTCCAATTCTTCCTGATTTAAGGAAACGCTGATTAATCCGTCTTCGGCATCTGTCGGCAAATTTTCGCCGGCTCTGCGTTGCAAAAAGTTTGAAATACACAAAGTATTCCTGCACTTTTTGCGCCTTGATCCGGCGAAAATTTGTTCGACATCTGCTCTCGCCGGATTTAATCAGCGCTTCCTTAACCGATGCAGAGAATTGACAGGATGGCGCAAATCGTGTAAAATATCGCCAGCCCGTTTTTCCGGGTTACCCGAAAAGGGGCAGAGGATGCCAATGCAACGGTAAAAAGTGGCTGGCTATCATCTCCGAGAGGAGGTGATGTCTTATGCGGATGACGTTCACGTTTCACGTTGGGCCGTTTACTGTATCCATCGTGATCCGTCGTACCCATAAGAAAAACCGCCACTCGGCCAAGTGACGGTTTTTCCGGGCTGCATAAGCCCATAAAATAAACCTTTCATGAAGCCAGCCGCTTGTTGCGGCGTCTTCTGTTCTTATTATATCCCTCTCGCGGGAAAAGTCAAGGAAAGAAATCATCTCAAATACAACAAATACCCGAAAGGCGGCTGATCCCATGCCAAGCAACTGGAAACGCTCCCCGGAGGAGCTGCACAAGACCTACATCGCCAACACCGAGGCGTTCTACAAGGCGGCCGGCCGGGGCCTGGCCGGCGACCTGGACCGCTTTGTCACCGACTGCGCCTGCCAGCTCTGGAGCCGGTCCGGCGGCGTCACCCAGGACCACGTCAACGCCATCAACCAGCTCTACTCCAAGGGAACCGTGACCCCCAAATGGCTGCTCTGGGAGCTGACGGGGCGGGTCTGCGAAAACGGGGAATTTCTCCCACCGCTGTTTTTCTGGACCCTTGCGGAGAACGACAGGCTCCGCGGCACCGACTATTCCCGCGTGTTCATCCGGATGCTGACCAACATCCTGCTGACCCTGGCCGCCGTGGACGACGACGTGACCTTTGCCGAGGCGGAGTACATCACGGAGGTGGGGGACAAGCTGAACGCCATCTGCGACAGCTCCGGCGTGAAGCCCTCCAAGCCCGCCCTGAAGGCGGCGGACTACGTGACGAGCAGCGAGCCGGCTTTTACCGACAAGCATCCCGTCTCCGCCCTGGGCGGCGCGCAGGGGGCAAAGAGCGCGTCCAAGGCCCCGGAGCAGGCGCGGGAGAAGCCGGACTACGATGCGCTGATGGCCCAGTTGGAGGAGCTGGTGGGCCTGGACGACATCAAAAAGGACGTAAAAAGCCTGGTCAACCTCATCAAGGTGCGGAAATTGCGCCAGGAGGCGGGGCTGCCCTGCCCGGACCTGAGCCTGCATCTGGTGTTTTTGGGCAATCCGGGGACGGGCAAGACCACCGTGGCGCGCATCCTGGCGGGGCTCTACGCCGCCATCGGCGTATTGAGCAAGGGACAGCTTGTGGAGGTGGACCGGGGCGGTCTTGTGGCAGGCTATGTGGGGCAGACGGCCCTCAAGACCCAGGAGGTGATCCAGTCGGCCATGGGCGGCGTGCTGTTCATCGACGAGGCATACGCCCTGACCACCGGCGCGGAGAACGATTTCGGCCAGGAGGCGGTCGATACGATCCTGAAAGCCATGGAGGACCACCGGGACGATCTGGTTGTGATCGTGGCGGGCTACACCAACCTGATGACCGATTTTATCAACTCCAACCCCGGACTGCAGTCCCGCTTCAACAAGTATTTCTATTTCGAGGACTACGACGGGGACCAGCTCATGCAGATTTTCACCGGCCGCTGCGCCAAAAACGGCTACGTCCTCACCGGGGAGGCCGAGGCCAAGGCGAAGCAGTATTTCTCCGACCTCTACGCCAATCGGGACGGCAATTTCGGCAACGCCCGGGACGTGCGCAACGTCTTTGAGGACATGGTGGTCCGGCAGGCCGACCGTCTCAGCGCCCTGGAGACGCCCCCGGACAAGGACGCGCTGATGGCCATCACGCCGGACGATTTCCCGTCCTGATGCAGGGACGGCGTACCTCGACGATGCATTTTGTATACTTTCATTACAAAGTAGGTCATATAAGCCGAAATTGTTTTTTATACAAGGACGTATGTTTCCAATACGCGGAAATCTTTGGAAGCTATGTTTCACTTGCGTTACAAACCCGGCCAGGCTCTTGACGCCCCCGCGCCGGTGTGCTAAACTCACGAAGCGTAAGGGCGGGAGGGTCTATCACCGGGGGAGGCCCCCGCCGCCAAAGCACGATGCGTCCCCACAGCGGTATGACCGTTTGATGGCCGGCCTCGGAATTCCGGGTCATCAAGCGCTTATACATAATTTGGGCCCCGAAAGGGGTACTATTCAAAGGAGGAGTTTGAAATGAGAACTCTGAACAAGGCTCTTTGCCTGGTTCTCGCTGTTGTCATGGTTGTCGGCATGTGCGCGTTCAGCGTAAGCGCCGAAGACAACCTCGCCGCCTTCTCTGACGGCAAAGACGTCAGCAGCACCTACAAAGAGGCCATCGACCTTCTGGTCGGCATCAAGGTCGTTGAGGGTATGGGCGACGGCACCCTCAACCTGACCGGCAAGTACACCCGCGCGCAGGCCGCCACCATCGTAGCGCGCATCAAGCTGGGCGTCACCAACGCCAACAACCTGAAGTGCGTCACCGCGCCCTTCACCGACGTCGGCGTTGACCACTGGGCCGCCGGCGCCATCGCCTACTGCGCCCAGGCCGGTATCCTGGACGGCCTCGGAGACGGCTCCTTCGATCCTGAGGGCACTCTGACCGGCTATGCGTTCGGCAAGATGCTGCTGTGCGCTGTCGGCTTCGGCCAGAACGGCGAGTACGTCGGAACCGGCTGGGAGATCAACGTTGCCAAGGACGGCGTAAAGCGCAAGGTCTATGACAACAACGATCTCGGCGCCGCCACCAACGACGTCATCACCCGCCAGCAGGCCATGCTGATGGCCTTCAACACCCTGACCAAGGTCGAGGTGGTCAAATACTCCACCCTGATTAACGACTACGTTGGCGTCGATGCCAGCAACAGCAGCATCGTCACCGGTAACTCTGTCGACAAGTCCTTCCTGCTGACCGACAACTTCCGCAACATCAAGCAGGCTGTCGGCCCTGTGACCTGGGGCGGCACCAACAGAGGCTATGTCGTCGACGGCTCTGACTATCGCTACTACGCTTACAGCGTTGACGAAGATACGCTGCCTTTCACCGTTAATCAGTGGGTCAACGGCCTGTTCACCGGCAGTGACATTTACGTCGGCTTCGACGAGGTTCCTGTTGAGGCAACCTATGAGCAGACCGGCCGCATCGGCCGCGTGTGGTACAACGACAAGGCGGTCAACAACAACAAGATCGAGGCGATCACCAGCTTCTATCCCATCGACACTCTGCTGTATGAGAGCCATGACGGCACCAAGTTCAGCACCCTGACCAGCCGCAGCAGCAACGGGTTCAAGGTCGATATCGAGAGCAACAGCAGCAAGGGCGTTACGTGCTATCTCAACGGCAAGGGGTTCATCTTTGATGAAGATAAACTCGATGGGTACAGCGGCCGGCGCGGTGTCAGCATCGCCTTCTACGACTACGATAAGAACAACAAGGCCGACATCATTATGATCACCGAGAAGTCTGTCGCCAAGCTGACTTCCACTCCCACCGTATCCCCGGACGGCAAGACCGTCAACATCAACTCCGATAACCCGAACCTCTACGGCGCCATGAATATCGGCACCGAAGTCGTCGGCTATGAGGGGCTTGCGAAGGATGATATCGTTCTGTTCGTCAAGGACAGCGCCAACGTGACCCACATCCAGAAGGCCGATTACGTCACCGGTTCTGTGAACCGCTACAGTGACGCTAACAGCTCCAATTCCAAGATCTACATCGGCGGCGAGGTCTATCAGATCTCCGGCCTTGTGGATGCAGATTTGCTGATCGCCGGCATCAAGGGCAAAAACGGCAGCAAGTGCAACTTCTTCAAGGACGACTATGGCTACATCGTTGACTATTTGGAAGTCAGCACCACCAACACCTCTAACTATGTGGTCCTTCTGAACCTGTGGTACAACACGCCCAGCAGGAACCTGAACCCGAATCAGAAGATCGATGTGTATGCCAACGTGCTGAAGCAGGACGGCACCACGCAGGATGTCAAGCTCAGGACTGTTAAGACAAAGTATATCTATACCGGCGGCAGCTTCACAGCCAGAGATTACACCAACCTTTTTGTCAAAGTAAAAACCAATGAGTTGGGCTATGATGAAGGCATCTTCTACAGCGATGAGTACCCCGATACCGGCGAGGGTGTCAAATTTGGCGAGTTCACCCCGGCTCTGGGCTACTTCTACAGCATGACCGGCGACGCCAGCAGCGGTGTTACCCTGACCTACATCACCAATCAGCATAAGTATGACTACGATACCTACTTTGGTAAGACGCAGGGCGGTATCATCTATCCGGCGACCTCCGCAGACTTCGTCAAGAACGGCAAATCCACCCTCGGTACCGCTAATGCCAGTGACAATGCGCCCACCTATTACGCCAACAACAACACGGTTTACCTGTACTACACCGGCAGCACCTACAGGGCGGTGACCGGCGTCCGCAATGCTCCCAGCAGCAAGGCTGACTGCTATGTTACCGTGATTGGTCGTGAGGACCTCTCCACGAACATGAGCTACACCGAGGAGTACACTGCGAAGTCGGTCTTCGTTTCCGGTGGTAACCTCGCCAACACCGAGACCGAGTACTTCATTCCCAGCATCAAGTATCTTGCCTTTATCGCCGATGATCCTGATACGGACATCAACGAAGAGGGTTATGTGCTGAATGTTATGAAGGACGACAAGATCAGCGAGATGACCTTCAGCGATACTGCTTACACAAAGCTGTTGAACGTTGTTGACAATTACGGTCCCGGCTGGTATGATCTGGAACTGGGTGGCAACAAGAGAGCTGCGAACTTTGTGGACGACGTCACCAAGAGCACCAGCTCCACCATCCTGCCCTACTCCATCGGTATGTATTCTGACGATTCCGGCATCGTGACAGTCGGCAAGGCGGACGTTATCGAGCATGAAGCCGACAAAAATTCCCGTGGCAAGCTGAACAATACCTACTCCTACACCAGCGATGTCAAGGTCTACACGATCGACCCGAACGACGGTTATGCACTGAAGATCGGCGGCAGCGAGCTGCTCAGCAATGACATCAACGATCTGGTCTTCCCCGTAGCGAACAGCGACAGCAACAAGAACCTCATCAAGAAGTTTGTCATTGTCAAGGTCACCAACCCGTCGATCGATAGCGTCACCGCAAACATCGACAGCACCGTGAAGGTGAAGCTGCTGATGGACGAGTTCGACATGTCCTCCAACTATCTGTTCACCATGAGAGTGAACGGTGAACTTGTTGGCCTGACGGTTGGCCAGGAGCTGATTGATAAGGAATGGAAGATCGACAAGAACAACAATAGAGTCTTGGAAATCGACACCGGCATCACTGCCAAAGAGAGGACCGATTACAACGTTGCTGTCACCTTCTACGATCTCGCGACCGGCGTTCAGTGGATTGCCAGCAAGACCGAAGCCAGCAAATGAGAAGCTCCGCTTGGATCTGAATCCCGAGCGAACGCAGGTATAGCTGCAAAAACCGGATATACCTGAATAGCTGACGGAATCGATATCCATGCAAAAAAGGGAACCCCTTCGGGGGTTCTCTTTTTTGCGCGCCCATCGGGCGCACATATATCGTAAGGGCGAACGCATTGTTCTTTGCAGTGTCATAGATCATCCTGAGCGGTTAGACTTTTAAAGCCTTCCCCCCGGAGGGAAGGTGGCACCGGCGCTTGCGCCGGTGCCGGATGAGGGGATAAACGGACCTGCGCTCTGATCTTCCCCTCATCCGTCACCGCCCTTGCGGGGGACGGGCGGCGACACCTTCCCCCCCGAGGGGAAGGCTTCCGCAATCCAACGTGCAGCATAGAAATCAATCCGTTGCTTGTCTTCACTCCTCTGCCTCCGAGGGGATTGACTGATAAGCATCCAACTGCACAGGTCGAAAAAAAGCGCCCCTCCGTCCCGAAAGGGACAGAGAAGGCGCTGTTCCGTGAAAAAAGTTGTAAACCGAAGGATTTGATCAAGCGCCGTCAAACGCTTGGATCGGTTCCTCTCATACTGCATCAAACAGCATGTGGCAGCACAAAGTCTTTCGCCTGGTCGCTGGAAAGATCAAATTTCGCCGCAATCCTTTCGATGATCGTTTGGTCGTCCAGACCTAAATCTGCCCGATAAATATCCACCACGGCATGGATTCCCTCAGCCTTGCCCTCGGCTCTACCCTCGGCTCTGCCCTCGGCTCTGCCCTCGGCTCTGCCCTCGGCTCTACCCTCGGCTCTGCCCTCGGCTCTGCCCTCGGCTCTGCCCTCGGCTCTGCCCTCGGCTCTGCCCTCGGCCAAGCCTTTCGCAATACCCGCATCAATGTCTTTCTGAATTTCGTCTTTCATGAGTTCTCTCAACGCCTGACACATGGCAGAATCCCTCCTGATTCGTTCATAAACCTGACTGTTTGCGGAAACGCTGACCTGTAGAATAGAATCCACATTGTTCTGATCAACATACCCTGCTTGTGTTCTTGCAATGGTAAGGAACTTGCGAACATCTTTCTCCTTGGCGCAGTTCGACAGCACCCGGAGACTGCTGTGGGTGTTCTCGTCCAATTCTCCCGTCACGACGATCTGTGTTGGAAACAGCACCTGCCCGAACCCATCCGACCGCTGAAGCAGATAATAGATTCCGGCATATTCCCGTGCCACGGTGACTCCCACAGCGGAAAGAATATTGACCATCTCTTTCGGGAAGCTCTCCCGCACCAGAGAGAGGGTGATTTCCCCTGCGGGAATTTCGTTGACGTGCTGGCCAGAGCTTTTGAAGAGACTGGCGTATGCCATCGCCTTATAATAATCGTCGATGCTCAGACTGTCCTCCGGGCTTTTGAATTCAAAAATATTGTACTTGCGAAATATCCTGCCGATCTCGTTCTCAATGTTCACCTGTTCCAGCAGCTCGATCACCAGCAGATCGGCCACCAGAGGCCCTTTTGTCAGTGGGTATTCCCGCTGAAAGGAAAGCGCGTCCCTGTTCTTGCGAAGCTCAAACTCCACCGCGCTGCAAAAGCCTGGATGCCACTGGATCACCGCAGCGGCTTCCCGCGCCGGGTGCGCACCGATGGGCAAGGAATCCTTTGGCATTTTCTCGCTCCTTGTGTCCGAGTATATTCTAAAAACGATTATAAATGCTTCTTTGAAAAAAAGCAAGCTGTTTTGTCTCGAAATCCTGAAATGCACAGATATCCCAGTGATGATTCGATTTCATCTGATGAAAAAGCGCGGGAAACTGCGTGTTTCGATAGATTCTGCAGTTTCTATACCATCTGTTCAGGATGAAAGACCTCGTCAAAGCGCTCCGCAGCAAGATAGCCCAAGGCGACGCAGGCGTCCCTGAGCGACAAATTTTCCGCATACGCCTTTTTTGCCACCCGCGCGGCGTTCTCATAGCCGATGTAGGGGTTCAGCGCCGTCACCAGCATCAGGCTGCGGTGCAGATTTTCCTCCATCCGCTCCCGGATGGGCTGGATGCCGCAGACGCAGCGTTCCGTAAACGAACGGACCGACTCCGTCAGCAGCCGCGCAGACTGCAAAAAGTTATAGGCGATCACCGGCAAAAACACATTCAGCTCAAAGTTCCCCTGGCTTGCTGCGAAGCCGACGGCGGCGTCGTTGCCCATGACCTGTACCGCTACCATCGTCGCCTGCTCGCATTGGGTGGGGTTCACCTTCCCAGGCATGATGCTGCTCCCCGGCTCGTTTTCAGGGATGCGGATCTCGCCCAGGCCGCAGCGGGGGCCGCTTGCAAGCCAGCGCACGTCGTTGGCGATCTTCATCAGATCCGCTGCCAGGGCCTTGACGGCCCCGTGGGCAAAGACCAGCTCGTCCCGGCTGGTCAGAGCGTGGAATTTGTTTTCTGCGGCGACGAAGCTTGTCTCCGCCAGGGCGCTGAGCCGTTCCGCCGCCAGCGTGTCAAATCCCCTCGGGGCATTCAGCCCGGTCCCGACCGCCGTTCCCCCCAGGGCCAGCTCCCGCAGGGGCTCCATACCTGCGCGCAGGAGACGGCAGTCCTGCTCCAGCGAGGCCCGCCACCCGCTGACCTCCTGGGAAAAGGCGATGGGTACGGCGTCCTGCAAGTGGGTCCTTCCGCTTTTTACAATGCCCCGGCTCCGCTCCTCCAGCTCCAGCAGCGCGCGGATCAACTCCTCAATGGCAGGAAGCAGCCCGCGCTCCAGCGCCAGCACCGCCGCGATGTGCATGGCGGTGGGGAAGGTGTCGTTGCTGGACTGGCTCATGTTCACGTCGTCGTTTGGGTGGCAGAGCTTTTGCCCCGCCAGCTCATTGGCCCGTGCGGCGATGACCTCGTTGGCGTTCATGTTGCTCTGGGTGCCGGAGCCGGTCTGCCACACCACCAGCGGAAAGTGGGCGTCCAGCTTCCCCCCGGCGACCTCCCTTGCGGCCTGGGTGATGACGGCGCATTTCTCTTCCGTCATCTTTTCCGGGACCAGCTCCCGGTTGGCCTCCGCCGCCGCCGCTTTCAAAAGCCCGAAAGCGGAGATGATCTCCTTCGGCATCGTCTCAATGCCCGCTCCGATGGGAAAATTATCCACGCTCCGCTGGGTCTGCGCCCCCCAGTACCGGTCCGCCGGTACCCGGACCTCCCCCATGGAGTCATGCTCGATGCGATAGTCCATATTGTTTTCTCCTCTATTATTTGTCCTCATCTTCAAATTCGGTACTTTAGGAAACGCTGAATAAATCCCCGCGCACGTCTGGCGGCAAATTTTGCGTCCGCCTGCGTTACAAAAACCTTGAAATACACAAAGTATTCCTGCGGTTTTTGTGCCTTGGCGGACACAAAATTTGCTCGCCAGGCGCACACGTTGATTGAATCAGCGCTTCCTTTACAAACAAGCCCGTCACTTTTCCGAGTGGCGGGCTTTCATCACTGATAGTTCATGACGGTTCTTCAACCAGTTTGAGGAGCTTTTTATCAAAAGTAGCAATGACAGTGCCTTTCCTCGTATGATACCCGTACAATACACAATCAACAAAATCAAGATTGATTGCCCCATAGGCATCAAGAGCAAAACGCAGTACATCCATTTCTGGACAATCGACAAGCTCCAGGAATCTTCCGACCGTTTCTGCAATGATGGTTTGTTCCATCGAATAGACACCCTTCAGAACATAGACGACCTCTGCAATGACTTCAATCGTGACAGATACATCGCCGGAATTCAGATATTCCTCGGCGGTATCCGCCATTCTCTGGTTGTCATTCAGCAGATACCTGAGTATCATGTTTGCATCAAGCATTACCATACTTTTCAACCATGGCACGTTCCCATGCGCCTTTTTCCTTTTCTGCGAGTACCGGATTCGCGTATTGGGCAAGAACGCCGCGCGTTCCTTTTTCGTTTCGCTGCAAATGTTCCGGCGAAGCGCTCACATCAAGTCCCTGCCCTTGTGCGATTCGGTTTCGGGATACCTCCTGGTTGTGCGGGCTTTTATCATCGTCAAGGGATGAAAAGGACTCATTCTGGCGGGCAGCAGCGAATAATCTTTTCGTAAACTCCAATACCAAAATCCTTGACTCCTCCGGCAAGGCCTCCAGCATGGAAATGGTGGCTTCCATAGAACTCATGATAATCATCTCCTTAGGGACAGTTCCTTACTCTCTCCCCCGCGAGGTGGTCGATGTACTGCTGTGCGGTCCGGCCTGAGACGCCGCCGTGGCGGATCTCCCAGGCGTTGGCCCCCAGCAGCAGCTCCGCCTCGTCCACGCCTCCGGGCAGCTCCCGCTCCGCCAGGGCTTTCACGATCTCGTGGTAGAGCTTCCGGTCCGGCTGGGAGAAGCTGATGGTCACGCCGAAGCGGGCGGCCAGGGACAGCTTCTCCTCCACCGTGTCGCTGCGGTGTACGTCCCCGTGAAACTCCATGTCACTGCGGTCGTTCCAGGTCTCCCGGACCAGGTGGCGGCGGTTGGAGGTGGCGTAAATGAGCACGTTCTCCGGCATGGTCTCCAATCCGCCCTCGATGGCGGCCTTGAGAGATTTATACTCCGTCTCCTGTTCCTCAAAGGAGAGATCGTCGATGAACAGAATAAACCGCAGCCGCCGCTGCCGCAGCGCGGCCAGGAGCTCCGGCAGCGCGTCGAACCGGTTTTTCCGCAGCTCGATCATCCGCAGGGGGCTGTCCGGGTACTCGCTCAGGAGCGAGCGGACGCAGGTGGACTTGCCTGTCCCCGCGTCGCCGTAGAGCAGCACGTGGTTTGCCTCCCGCCCGGCCAGAAAAGCCTCCGTATTCTCCCGGAGCTGCCCTTTCTGCACCTCGTAGCCCACCAGCCCGGAGAGGTAAACCGGCGTCATGTCCCGCACGGGGATCAGCGCGCCCGCCTCCCCGGCCCGGAACGCCCTGTCCAAGGCAAAGCGCCCCGCGCCGCAAGAGCGGTAGAACTCCGCCAGCACTGCTTTCGCCTCCGCCGGGGAGGCGGCTTTGCCCAATTGCTCCGAGACGCTGCGGACCTTTTCCCCGGCGGGGGTGGTCACGGCGGTCTCGTAGTGGGTCCACACATCGTCCAGCCCGCTGCCGCCCAGCAGCGCCTGATATTCTGCCAGATCCTGCTCCGCCAGCGCGGACAGGCTTCCCCCCTGGTCGCCCCGGCCCTCGCAGCCGAGGGACCAGGGGTTTTCGTTTGTCAGCAGCTCCCACGTCAGATAGTGCCGCCACAGGTCGCCGGACAGCCCCAGGGTTTCCCCCAGGGCTGCCAGTCGGGCCAGGCCCTCCTTCTGCCGTCCGTCTGTCGCCAGAAGGGACAGGATGCTCTCCGGACCGGGGCGAAACAGCAGCAGATCGCTCAGTTGTCCGCGAATATTCATGCCCCGATCATGCCTCCAGGATGGCCCCCTTGTCGGCGGAGGACACCAATTTGGCGTAGCGGGCCAGATAGCCGGTCGTCACCTTCGGCGGCGGGCAGACCCAGGCTGCACGCCGCGCTGCCAGCTCTTCATCGGAGACCTTGAGGACCACGGAGCAGTTCGGGATGTCGATGGCGATGATGTCGCCCTCCCGCACCAGGGCGATGTTGCCGCCGGAGGCCGCCTCCGGGCTGACGTGGCCGATGGCCGCGCCCCGGGTCGCGCCGGAAAAGCGCCCGTCGGTGATCAGCGCCACGCTGCTGCCCAGACCCATGCCCACGATGGCGGAGGTGGGGTTCAGCATCTCTCGCATACCGGGGCCGCCCTTGGGACCCTCGTAGCGGATGACCACCACGTCGCCGGGGTTGATCTTCCGGGCATAGATGGCCGCGATGGCGTCGTCCTCGCTGTCAAAGACCCTGGCAGGGCCCTCGTGGACCATCATCTCCGGGGCCACGGCGGACTGCTTCACCACGCAGCCGTCCGGGGCAAGGTTGCCCCGCAGCACGGCGATGCCGCCGTTTTGGGAATAGGGGTTGTCGATGGGGCGGATAATCTCCGGGTCGAGGTTTTGCACGCCCGCCAGATTCTCCGCCACGGTCTTTCCGGTGGCGGTGATGAGGGAGGTGTCCAGCAGACCCTTTTTGGTCAGTTCCGCCATGACCGCGTACACGCCGCCGGCCCGGTCCAGGTCCTCCATAAAGGTGTCCCCGGCGGGGGCCAGATGGCAGAGGTTGGGCGTTTTGGCGCTGATGGCGTTGGCCGCCGCCAGGTCGATGTCCACCCCCGCCTCGTGGGCGATGGCGGGCAGATGCAGCATGGTGTTGGTGGAGCAGCCCAGAGCCATGTCAACGGTTTCCGCGTTGTGGAACGCCGCCGCGGTCAGAATGTCCCGGGGTTGGATGTTGCGTTCCACCAGCTCCATGATTTTCATGCCCGTGTGCTTTGCAAGCCGCAGCCGGGCGGACCAGGGGGCGGGGATGCTGCCGTTGCCCCGCAGAGCCATGCCGATGGCCTCGGTCAGGCAGTTCATGGAGTTGGCGGTGTACATGCCGGAGCAGGAGCCGCAGGAGGGGCAGGCGTTCTCCGTGTACTCCTCCACGCCGGCCTCATCCAGGGTCCCGGCGTGATAAGCGCCCACGGCCTCGAACATGTGGCTTAAACAGGTGCGCCGCCCGTCCCGCAGGTGTCCGGCCAGCATCGGCCCGCCGGAGCAGAAGATGGTGGGGATGTTCACCCGCGCCGCCGCCATCAGCAGGCCGGGGACGTTCTTGTCGCAGTTGGGGATCATCACGAGTCCGTCGAACTGGTGGGCAATGGCCATGGCCTCGGTGCTGTCGGCAATCAGGTCTCTCGTCACCAGAGAGTACTTCATGCCGATGTGGCCCATGGCGATGCCGTCGCAGACCGCGATGGCCGGGAACATCACCGGCGTGCCGCCGGCGGCCCGGATGCCGTCCTTGACCGCCTGGGTGATCTTGTCCAGGTGCATATGGCCGGGGACGATCTCGTTGTAGGAGCTGACCACGCCGATGATGGGCTTTTCCAGTTCCTCTTTGGTGTAGCCCAGGGCATACAGCAGACTCAGATTCGGCGCGCGCTCCACGCCGCGCTTGATGTTGTCGGAAAGCATATTTTTTCTCCTTTTCACTTGAAAGCCTTCCCCCTCCGGGGGAAGGTGTCGCCGGCGTTTGCGCCGGTGACGGAGGAGGGGACAGATGCGCGAGGCAATATCCATTCCCCTCATCCGTCACGCCCCTTGCGGGGGACGGGGCGTGCCACCTTCCCCCCAAGGGGGAAGGCTATCCGTAATAATCAGGTGGAGGCGTTGTCCAGGTTCTGGTCGTTCTTCCAGAGCATCTGCTCCCGGAGCTGCTTGCCCACGATCTCCATCGGGTGCTTGGCCAGCAGGTCGCGCTTGGAGTTGAAGAAGGTGCGGCCGTTCTTGTTCTCGGCGATCCAGCGCCCGGCAAAGGAGCCGTCCTGGATGTCCCGCAGCACGGCGCGCATGTTCTCCTTCACCTGCTCATGGGGCAGCACCCGGGGACCGGAGACGTATTCGCCGAATTCGGCGGTGTCGGAGATGGAGTAGTTCATGGCCGCAACACCGCCCTTGTTGATCAGGTCCACGATCAGCTTGACCTCGTGGATGCACTCAAAATAGGCGTTCTCAGGCTCGTAGCCCGCCTCGCACAGCACCTCAAAGCCGCACTGCATCAGGTCCACCAGGCCGCCGCAGAGGACGGTCTGCTCGCCGAACAGGTCGGTCTCGGTCTCGTCGTGCATCGTGGTCTCCATGATACCGGCACGGGCTCCGCCGATGCCGGCGATGTAGGCCAGGGCCAGGTCCAGGCAGTGGCCGGAGGCGTCCTGCTCCACGGCCACAAGGCAGGGCACGCCCTTGCCCGCCACGTACTGGCTGCGGACCGTGTGGCCGGGACCCTTGGGGGCCGCCATGAACACGTCCACCCCGGCGGGGGGCACGATCTGCTTGTAGCGGATGTTGAAGCCGTGGGCAAAGGCGATGGCTTTCCCCTCGGTCAGGTTGGGGGCGATCTCGGAGGCGTACATCTCCGCCTGACGCTCGTCGTTGATGAGAATCATGATCACGTCGGCGGCCTTCGCGGCCTCAGCCACGGGCAGAACGGTGAAGCCGTCCTTCTCCGCCACTGGCCAGCTCTTGCCGCCGCGGCGCAGACCGATCACCACGTCGCAGCCGCTGTCCCGCAGGTTCAGCGCGTGGGCATGGCCCTGGGAGCCGTAGCCGATGACGGCGATCTTTTTGCCGTCCAGCCGGGCGATATCGCAGTCCTTCTCGTAATACATCTTTGCCATTGCAGTATGATCTCCTTTTGTAGTTTATTGATATGGTAATTAGAAATACCGCATGATCCCTCCCCCGCGTCAGAAGAAGCCAACTCCATTCCGCTTCCGCCTGGCGGCGCAAGCTGCATATCCGTTGGCTCCTTCTTCCTTTTCCCCAGCGTGCCCGCTTCGCTGGGCCACGCCGGGGTCCCCTTGTGGGGGGACCGCCGGCCC
>JAFTBW010000070.1 GCA_017455015.1 Oscillospiraceae bacterium
CCCCACCCCCGTGCTGCGCCGTGCCATCGGCCAGGTGCAGCAGGACGTGTTCGCTTTCACCGGGGATATCAAGGGCAATATCCGGCTGCTGGACGAGAGCATCTCGGATGAGGAGGTACGATCGGCAGCCAAGGCGGTGAACGCGGACCGCTTTATCGAGCGCCTGCCGCGCACCTATGATGAGCCGGTGACGGAGCGTGGTTCCACGCTCTCCGCCGGGCAGCGGCAATTGCTCTCCTTTGCCCGGACCTTGGCCTACCGCCCCACGATTCTGGTCATGGACGAGGCCACCGCCAACATCGACACGGAGACCGAGGAGCTGATTCAAAGTGCCTTGGAGACGCTGATGCGCGGCCGCACCACAATCATGGTTGCCCACCGTCTCTCCACGATCCAGCACGCGGACAATATTATTGTGATGCACAAGGGCCGCGTCCGCGAGAGCGGCACCCACCAGCAGCTGTTGGAGCAGGGCGGCATCTATAAAAAGCTCTATGAGCTGCAACAGTAATCCAATACGGCAAACAGAATAAGAGCCTGTTTAAAATCTCTTCGCGCACGTCTTTCCGGCGAATTTTTCGCCTGAGAGCGTTGCTCAGCCTTGAAATCCACAAAGGATTTCTGCGGCTTCGCGCCTCGACAGGCAAAAAATCCGCTCGGAAATCCGCACACGCCGAGATATTAAACAGGCTCTAATGCGGCCCCCGCCGGTTTTCGGAGGGGGCCGCGCAATCGTCATCTACTTTTCACAGCGGTTCCAGAATTCCAGCACGGCCGTCTCGTAAGCCGTGCGGTCCGTAAGGCAGCTTGTACCGTGGGATGCGCCGGGAACCAGGAGCAGGGTGCCTCTGTCCCCGAGAGCCTCCATGTTCTTTTCAGACATTTCGGGCGGGACAAAGCTGTCCGCCAGTCCGTGGACCAGCAGTACCGGGAGCGCGGTTTTTGCAAGAGCCTCCGGAGTAGAGATCGCATCCGGTTTGTAGCCGATCCGGCGGCGGCACAAATAACCGGTCAAAGGCCGGAACAGGGCATAGGGAAGATGGAAATCCCGGCGGCAGACATGGGCGCAGATGTCGTCCATGGAGGTGAAGCCGCAGTCCGCCATGACGCCCCGGATGCGCTCCGGCAGGGGCGTCTCGCCCGCAGCCAGAAGCACTGTGGTGGCTCCCATGGAGATGCCTGCAAGATAAATGGGAATATCCGGGTCCGGGCAGTGTTCCGCCGCCCAGCTTGCCCAGTCCAGGCAGTCCCAGCGCTCCAGAATTCCGAAGCTCAAATATTCTCCGCCGCTGAGACCGTGGGCTCGCTGCTCGGCAAACATGACGCTGCAGCCGTTGGCGTTCCAAAAATCCGCAATGCCTGCAAAGTCGCGGTACCATGCGCCGCGCCAGCCGTGCATGGCGATGATGATGCGTTTGGGATGCAGCACCGGACGCCAGTGCCCGGTAAGGGGAACACTGTCCCTGGCGGTAATATGCACCAGCTCCAGGGGCAGAGTCCTGAGCCGTTCCGCCTCCCGAGCAATGCCGTCATCCTCCGCTGCGGCCGAATCGCCGCCCTTGACCATTTTCCTTTGCATGCATCGCATCAACGCCGGGGTCTCCCGGTTCATGCAGTTGTCCGTCATCATTTTTGAGATGCCGCAGTAGGCTCCGGCTGTCCCGAGCATGGCGGATGCGGCGGCCACTATGAGCTTTTCTGATGTTTTCATACGGCAGCTTCCTCTCTGACGGCGGTATTCTTTCCGGCCGGCGTGTACAGGTTCTTGCGGGCGGTGGAGAGCATCAGCTTGATGCGGTTGAGCTGGTTGACCTCGCTGGCGCCGGGGTCGTAGTCCACGGCGGCGATGTTGGCCCGGGGGTAAGCTTTCTTGAGCGCCTTGATGACACCCTTGCCCACCACATGGTTGGGCAAACAGGCGAAGGGCTGGATGCAGACGATGTTGTCTACGCCCTCGCTGAGCAGCTCCGCCATCTCCCCGCAGAGGAACCAGCCTTCGCCGTACTGGTTGCCCAGGGAGAGGAACGGCTTGGCAAGCTCCGCAATGTCGCTCATTTGCATGGGAGTGTCAAAGCGCCGGCTGCGCCGCAGCGCCTCCACCGCGGGCTTCCGCAACGCCTCCACGGCATCGATGCCCAAATTGGATACCGCCGCACTGAGCCAGGAGGTACCCAGAAAGTCGTGCTTGTACTGCTGCTCAAAGAGGCACTCGATCAGGAAGTCCGTCAGGTCCGGCACCACAGCTTCCGCTTCCTCCCGCTCCAGCAGGTCCACCAGGAAGTTGTTGGCCAGGGGCATGTATTTTACAAGAATTTCACCCACGATGCCCACCCGGGGCTTTTTTAGCGTCTCGTTCAGGGGAAGGGCGTCAAATTCCTCCACGATGCCCCGGCAGATGTTTGCAAAGCCGCGGGTCCGCCCAACGCCGTTGATGGCGTCGATGCAAATCGCCTCCCAGCGGTCGTGGAGACGGTTGGCGGAGCCGGGGACCAGCTCGTAGGGACGGGTCCGGTAGAGGCAGCGCATCATGAGGTCGCCCCAGATCACCGCCCGGATGCCCTCTGCCACCATCTGCGGGGACAGCTTGAAGCCGGAGTTTTTCTCCATGCCGTTGGCGTTGAGACTGATCACTGGAATGTGGCTCAGCCCCGCCTTGTCCAGAGCCCGGCGGATAAAAGACACATAGTTGCTGGCCCGGCAGCAGCCGCCGGTCTGGGTCATCATCAATGCCAGTCTGTCCGTGTCATAGCGTCCGGAGAGCACCGCCTCCATCATCTGACCGACGGAAACGATGGAGGGATAACAGGCGTCGTTGTTCACGTATTTCAGTCCCACGTCAATGGCGCTGCGGGTGTCGTTGGACAGCACCTCCACGTTGTAACCGTGCTTCCGGAACACCGGCTGCAGCAAACTGAAGTGGATGGGACTCATCTGGGGTGCGAGGATCGTATACCCGGCCTCGTGCATCTCCTTTTGAAACTCTGTCCGGCGGTATGCGACGGGGACGGGCTTGGCTTTGATGCACTGACCGGCGCGCATGTTCATGGCCGCCAGCAGACTGCGGACACGGATCCTCGCCGCGCCCAGGTTGTTCACCTCGTCGATTTTCAGGACTGTGTAGAGCTTGTTCGACTGTTCCAGAATCTCGCAGACCTGATCCGTGGTCACGGCGTCCAAGCCGCAGCCAAATGAGAACAACTGTACCAGCTCCAGGTCGTCCCGCGTACGGACGAACTCCGCGGCGGCGTAGAGCCGGGAGTGGAAGACCCACTGATCCACCACCCGCAGAGGGCGGGCCGGTTCAAAGTCCAGAGGCAGACTGTCCTCCGTGAACACGGCAAGCCCATAGGAGCTGACCAGCTCCGGAATACCGTGATTGATCTCCGGGTCTACGTGGTAGGGCCGTCCGGCCAGAACCAGTCCCCGCTTGTCGCGCTCCTCCATCCAGCGCAGCACCCGTCTTCCCTCGGAGCGGATGTCGTCCTTGGCCCTGCGCTGCTCCGCCCAGGCTGCGGCCGCTGCTGCGCGAACCTCCTTTGCCGGGATGTCCCACTCCTCCTTGCAGAGCCGAACCAGCCGGTCCGCCGCGGTCTTCTCGTCGGTGAACGCGATAAAGGGCCGTATGTAACGCACATCGCCGTCACTGACCGCTTCCACATTGTTTTTCAGGTTTTCCGGGTAGGACACCACCATGGGGCAGTTGAAGTGGTTTTGGGCCCCCGGCGTCTCCTGGTACTCGAAGAATACGCAGGGGTGGAAGATGGTATTGATCCCCTGGTCGATCAGCCACTGGACGTGGCCGTGGGCAAGCTTGGCGGGGTAGCACTCGCTCTCCGAGGGAATGGACTCCATGCCCCGCTCGTAAATGGAGCGGCTGGAGAACGGGGACAGTACCAGCCGAAAGCCCAGTTTTCGGAAAAACGTGGCCCAGTAGGGGTAATTTTCGTAGATATTCAGTACTCTCGGAATTCCGAGGGTACCCCGGGGCGCTGCCTCCGGTTCCAGGGAGGGGTAGTCAAAAATACGCTTGCGCTTGTAGGCAAAGAGGTTCGGCCCCGGCTCCTGGGTGTGGGCGTCCTTAATCTTTTTCTCGCAGCGGTTGCCGGTGATGTATTTGCCGCCGCCGGAAAAGCTGTTCACCGTCAGCATGCAGTTGTTCTCGCAGCCGCCGCAGCGGGCGGTTTTGGTGACATAGGTAAAGTTCCGGATCTCTTCGAAAGAGAGCATCGCGGTTTCCTGGCCATGGTAGCGCTCCTTTGCCAGCAGCGCGGCGCCAAAAGCCCCCATGATGCCGGAGATGTCCGGGCAGATGGCCTCCACCCCCGCAATCCGCTCAAAGGCACGCAGCACTGCCTGGTTGTAAAAGGTTCCGCCCTGCACCACAATGTGGCTGCCCAGTTCCCGTGCGTCCGCCAGCTTGATGACCTTGAACAGGGCGTTCTTGATGACGGAACAAGCCAAACCTGCGGAGATATCCGCCACCGCCGCGCCTTCTTTCTGGGCCTGCTTCACGTTGGAGTTCATGAACACCGTGCAGCGGGTGCCGAGATCGACGGGATGCGGGGCGAACAGTGCCTCCCTTGCGAATGCCTCGGCGGTGTACCCCAGGGAGGCGGCAAAGTTTTCAATGAAAGAGCCGCAGCCGGAGGAGCAGGCCTCGTTCAGCAGCACCGTATCCACTACACGGTCCCGGAGACGGATGCACTTCATGTCCTGTCCTCCGATGTCCAGAACACAGTCCACCTGCGGGTCAAAAAACGCCGCGGCGGTAGTGTGGGCGACGGTCTCCACCTCTCCCTCGTCCAGACGGAACGCGGCTTTCAACAGCGCTTCGCCGTAGCCGGTGGAACAGGTGCGGGCAACGCGGGCGGTGGGGGGGAGGATCTGCCGAATCTCCTCCATGGCGTCCATGGCGGTGTGGATAGGGTTGCCCTTGTTGTTGGCGTAGTAGGAGAAAAGCAGTTCGCCCTCAGAGCCGATCAACGCCAGCTTGGTGGTGGTGCTGCCGGCGTCGATGCCCAGGAAACAGTCCCCGGAATAGGTGGCAAGGGGGGCTTTTTTCACCACCGCTCTGGCGTGTCGGGCGCAGAAAGCGTCGTACTCCTCCTGGCTGGCGAACAAAGGCTCCAGGCGTTTCAGTTCAAAGGCCATCTGCACGCCCCGGCTGAGCTTCCGCTCCAGTTCCTCCGGGCTTCTGGCTGCGCTGCCGTCGGCGGCCATGGCTGCGCCCATGGCGGCGAACAGGTGGGAGTCCTCCGGGTCCACCACCTGCTCCGGCGACAGCTTCAGGGTGCGGATAAAAGCCTTTTTCAGCTCCGGAAGAAAGTGGAGGGGCCCGCCCAGGAATGCTACGCAGCCCCGGATCGGTTTTCCGCAGGCCAGCCCGGAGATGGTCTGATTGACCACCGCCTGGAAAATGGAGGCAGCCAGGTCCGCCGTGGTGGCCCCTTCATTGATAAGGGGCTGGATGTCCGTCTTGGCAAACACACCGCAGCGAGCGGCAATGGCGTATATCTCCTGATAGTCCGCAGCAGCGGCGTTCAGTCCGGCGGCATCGGTTTGCAGCAGGGCTGCCATCTGGTCGATAAAGGAGCCTGTGCCTCCGGCGCAGACTCCGTTCATCCGCTCCTCCAGGCCGCCCCGGAAGTAGATGATCTTTGCGTCCTCGCCGCCCAGCTCAATGGCCACGTCAGTCTGCGGGTAGGCCGTCTCCAGCGCGGAGGCAACAGAGACCACCTCCTGCACGAAAGGCACCTCCAGGGCATTTGCCAGATTGATGCCGCCTGAACCGGTAATTCGGAAATCCAGTCCGCAGAGACCGAGTTTGGCTGAGGCGTCCCGAAGCAGACCGGCAAGGGTTTCCTGCGTGTGGGCGTGGTGGCGGCGATAGTCGCCGAAAATGATGTTGTCGTTTTGATCCAGTACCACCAGCTTTACGGTGGTGGAGCCGATGTCGATGCCGGCGCGATAATTCGTCATATATTTATGTCCCTCTCGCGGACCTCTTATGGATGCTTGAGATCCTGTATTTGGTATGTGCAGGCATATTTGAAATAAATTATACCACAGCTTGTCCGAAAAGAATGAATTTTGTGTGAATAACTGCGCTGCCCCTGCCTTTTCCTGAGATGGAAAAAACAGGGGCGCGTTGCTATTTCGTATGACAGCTTCCGGAACGGGGGCAGGTGGAGCAGCCGCAGCCGCAGGAGCTTTTCCCCTGCTTTTTCTTGCGCAGCATGGAACGGACCGCGAGGAACAGAACTCCCGCCACAAGCAGACAGACAATGACCGTGGCGAGATTGTCAGAGAGCCAGACAATCATTCAAAGACCTCTCAATATCAGGGAGCGACACCGGATGTAACGCGGGAAGATTCAGCGGCCGATATGCTCGGCAACCACATCCAGACGGAACTTCTGCAGGCTCAGGTCTTCCCGCAGCTCGTCCAGATTCTCCTTTTTTGCGCAGGTTTCCGAGAGGAGCTGCTGATGTTCCAGGAGAAGCTGAATGGTCGGATTGATCCGGTTCTCGATCTCAATCCTGGTCCAGCGCACGTCATCCTCGACGCGGGTAAGCCGGGCATCCATGGAATCAAACCGGGCGTCCATGGAATCAAGACGGGCGTTTATTCCGGAAATTTGCTTCTGCATAGACTCCTGGCCGGCTTTCAAACTTTTCAGTTCGGATAAAATCAGTTCTTCCGTCGTCATAAACGAGCTCCTTTCCGTTTTCCGCAGAAAACAGACGTTCTTGCTTTTGCCACTGGAAAGATATTGACAGTATATCACGGTTCGGAAAAAAAGGAAAGCATCTTTTTCCTTTTGGAATCATGTCCGGGAGCACGCTGTTCCTCTCAAAAAGCGTTGCCGGCCGTACCGTCTTCGGGAAGGAAGATATTGATGGCCTCCTGGACGCATTTCTCCCAGAAGCGCCACTCGTGGCCATAGCCCTCCACCTCTGTAAACACCGCTTCAAGACCCAACTGCGCGGCGTAATCTCGAAACTTTTTGAAATGCTCATACATCACGGTATCCGCGCTGCCGCAGATAAAATACGTCTTTGGATAATCCGCTCCCGCAGCAACCTCGGCGGTTTTGTCCCAGGTGTTCTGCGGCGCAGCAAGATAGCCGTCCAGCCCGCGGGTGTTGCGGAGCCGGTTTTTGTTCCGCGCCCGGTCCAGCGCTGCCCAGGCGTTCTTGGATGGAATATCCGAGAGGGCGTCGGCCGCTGCGGGGCGCATGTCCTGGGGAACGCAGGACATGCTGTAGACCGCAGCAAATTTCTCCGGATGTGCCCAGGCGTACATGACCGCCCCCCGGCCTCCCATGGAGAGACCGGCGATAAAGTTGTCCTCCCGCTTCCGGCTGGCGGGAAACCAGCCGTAGATCAGAGGCATCAGTTCCTCTGTCAGATAGTCGAAAGCGTTGTAGCCCGTACCGAAATCCGGCCAGTTGGCGTAATCGGAGTTGTGGGCCGATGGCATGACTACGATCAGGTTTTTCTCCGCGGCGTACAGTTCCACATTTGTCTTACGGACCCAGTCGGTGTAGTCCCCAAACGTGCCGTGGAGCAGCCAAAGCACCGGATATTTTTTGCCGCTGCCGTAAAACTCCGCCGGTTCTGTGCCGCGGGCAAGGTCCGGCAGGATCACGTTTACGTCCGTCGCTCCGGACAGGTATTTGCTGCTGAAATTCAGATGGACAAGCGCCATAGCCGTTTCTCCCGATCAATGTATTTTGTAAATTGTTTGTTTATCCCGCCCCGACGGGGCGGAATAAACGGCTCTCAGAAATACTATCTCTCGTCCTGCTTCAGTTCGAACCAGTCAAATTCCGCCCGGTTTTCGCTTTCTGTACCGCTGCCGGTGGCGTACATGCCCAGCATGGTTCCGACCATGCAGCCCACCTTTTCCGGATTGAAAACGGCGCCGTCTGCCTTGCAAAGCTCTTGCAGGCTGTCCCTGTCCGCTCCGACGCGCACCGTCCAGTCCATGCCGTGCATCTCGACCTGCAGCACAATGTCCGCATCCTTCCAGGGTTTTTCCGCCAGAACAGTTCGGTCCGTCCTGCTCTCGAAGCCCGGAATATAGGGCGGATGGTTGTATTCTGAAGTCACCTGGACAGCCCTTACCACCTGTTTGCCGCCGGAGACGGCCCGTTCGAGGTGAAGCTGATGGTTCAGCGCCTGGACCACGGCAATGCCAGCCCGCTCGTTTCCGGCAGGGGTAAAGGTCATGGCGCAGGTCATCGTGGCGTTGTGGCTCCGCTGCCGCCTTGCCAGAAACGCGCAGTAGTTTTCATCGCTGATGACGCCCGCGGGGATGGGGCGCAGTTCCTCATCGGGCATCCGGCTGACGCATTTCAGACTGGCGTGGGAATTCTCATAGCGGTACACATCCGCCGGGGCGGTGCCCCAGACCGTCCAGTACAGAGGAAGCATGCCGCTGTCGAAGTGGTCGAAGCTGCCCTCCGGAGGATAGATGACCTCCGGCAGCTCGGGGGCGTCGTACTCCCACTCCACCTTGCCGGTCTCCGGGGTGAACATGGGCCAGCCCCGCTCCCAGATTACCGGGCACATAAAGGTCTCCCGGCCGAGATTTTTGTGGACGCCGTTCACCAGACGGGAGGCGAGGAACACCGCCCACCACTGGCCGTTCTGGTCCTCCACCAGGTCCGCGTGTCCCACGTTGGTGATGGGGCATTTGTAGCCCATGTGCCGGTGGGTCAGCACCGGGTTGGCCTCAAAGCCCTCATAGAAGCCGAACAGCTCCTTGCTCCTGGCGACCATGACGGAGTGGAAATGCTCCGTGCCTCCCTCGGCGAAGAGCAGATAGTAGTACTCACCGATGTGGTAGATGTGGGGGGCCTCGGGGGAGGAGCCGACCCGCAGGGCGCTGTTGAAGATCGTGACCGGCTCGCCGATCATTTTGAAGTTCACCACGTCGTACTTTGCCAGCCAAAAGCCCCGCTCCTTCTGTCCGGTGCCGTTGTCCCAGACATTGCCCGTACCGATAACATAGGCCTGTCCGTCGCCGTCAAAGAAGATGGAGGCGTCGATTTCCGGCACGTCCGTGAGCCAGTGGGGATCGGACCACGGCCCGGCGGGGTTCTCAGCCGTGATGATATAGTTTCCCTTGTCGGCAAAGTTGGTGTTGATGATGTAGAACAGGCCGTTATGATAGCGGATCGTGGGGGCCATCAGGCCGCCAATTCCGGAAAACATCTCCATATGCAGGCCGTTTTTCTCTGTGATTGCGTTGCAGATCTGCTCCCAGTGGACCAAGTCCCGGCTGTGGAACACAGGAATTCCGGGGACCAACTCAAAGCTGGAGCAAGCCAGGTAATAGTCGTCGCCCACCCGGCAGATGGACGGATCCGGATAGTACCCGGGAATGACGGGGTTTTGAAACTTACGGCTCATGATTTCCTCCTCTTTGAAATCAAATATCGTGTGTTATTTGTAGAGCTTCACGGTTCCGCACAGGCCGGTAGGTTCGGCGACAGCGTACTTGATGACGAAAGGCAGAGGCGGGTAGTTTGCCTGGTCCCGGTGGGGCGTGGTTGCCACGTCAATAACGATGTGGTTTGTACCCGGCCGGAGGAGGCTTCCGATCTCCAGACGGTATGGCGGCCGAATCACGCACCCGGCCTCCTGCCCGTTTACCGAGACGCGCATGACCTCATAGACGTTTTCGCAGTCGAGCCACTCCGTACCGGCGACCTCGGACAGTGTAAAGTCCTTTTCATAGCGAAGAACACCGGAGAATTTGGGATGGGCGTCGGAATAGGGGTGCAGCGACTCCGCCGTCTCCGATGCGCCGAAAGCGACAGGCTCCTCGTTGGGAGCGGCGGCTACGGTCCAATTTTGGCTCAAGTCTGCCGCCAAACTGCTCTCCGCCGGCGTCACAGGGAATGGCCGGTAGACGGGCAGGGCGGATACGTCAGCCGTTTCGCAGATCAGGCAGCTCTCGCCGGGCTGCAAGGTCAGCGTAGCGTCCTCCGGCAGCGCCTCCGTGCGGCCCTCAAAGAGGTGGGCAATGGTTTTTTTGCCGGAAGCCGGAAGCGACACGCTGCCCTGGAACACATCGTCTGCAGACTCGTTGAGCAGGAAGAAACGTTTTTTGCCGTCCTTTACATAGCGGTAGACCGTGAGTTGGGGAAAAGCGGGGGAGACATGCACCGGAGCCATGCCGGCCTCGACCAGCATGCCGGGAATGTCCGCCAGCGCCACGACATCGTGCTTGGGAGAGACAAGCTCCGGGAAAGCGCTGTTCGCACCGCCCACCATCCCCTTGGGCAGGTCGTCTGCAAAAATCACCGGGAAGTCCGGATTCTCATGGAGGAATATCGCCAGCGGCGCTGCTGCCCACTCGGTCCGAGGGACGATCAGAGCGTGGAAGCGCACGCCGTTTACGCTGAGAACGCCGTTATCCACCTTTGTCCGGTACCGCTCTCTCTGGCGGCACAGCATATCCAGGCTGACGAAGTCAAATTCGATCTGATTGGTCTGCAGATGCCGAGCCACTGCCTGCATGGGCATTCGGTCTCCGGCCCACTCCGCCTCTGCGTCGTAGAGCACGGCCACGTCCGCATCATGCATGCCGCCGGAAAGGGCGTCGCACATGGTCTGCGCATAAACCATCAGCTTCTGGAACCAGGGGTACTCCGGGTTGTGGCCCCGGGCATAGAAGTGGGGCGGGCAGTCCGCGTCGGGGTAGTCGGCCATGGAGAATGCGTGGGGTACAAGGTAGTTTACGCCCCGGCTCAGCAGATGGTCCAGCACATATTTCTCGTCCCGGACGCCGAACTCCCATCCGTAAGCGCCGAACAGCTCGCACATGCACCGGCCTTTTTTCACCGGGTCCAGATGCGCCGCAGAGCCGCCCATGCGGCCGAGAGAGTAGTGCATGAACTCACCGTCAATGACGGTCAGGTCCGAACGGGTCTCAACGGGCGCACCGTAGACGATCTGACCGCCGATGCAGTCGATTCCCGCCATGTGCTGACCGGTCATTGCCCGGAAGTAGTGCCCCACACCCAGTCCCAGCCGCGCGTGCGCGCCGCTGTCCTCCACCACGTGGCCGATGTACTCCACACTGTGGTCCTCGCACCACTTGCCGATGGCGGCGGAAAAGTTCTTCTCATAGAGCAATGTCAGGCAGTCCATGTAGTCATAGCGGAAACGGGCGCAGTCGGCCATGGTGTCAGTGTTCTGCCAAAGATAGGGCAGGACAGCGGGCAGCTTTTCGCCCCAGCGTTCCCGGAGCATCGCTTCGATCTCCCGGCTCCAGGGAATCGGCATTTTGGTCCGGCCAACGATGGCGGCGGTGTTGGCCAGGCCAGGCATGTTTCCGAACTGGGGTTCGTCGGAGAAGAAACCGGCGATGGTTTTGCCGAATTTGTCCCCATAATGCCGGTAGTGTTCCTCATAAACGCCCTCGATCTGGGTATGGGCAGAGACGGAGTCGATCAGGTTGATATAGGTCTCATCGCCGCCGTCGGTGCAGGTGTGGTAGACCACCACGATCTGCCACTGGCCCCGGGGCAGGGTGCAGCGCAGAACGCCGTCCGTCACGGAACCGGTCAGATCTATACGCTCCTCTGTAAATATGTTTCCCCTGGCAAAGCGCAGGGCGGTGACGCTTATCAGATAGTTGTTGGCACGCTCAGGATTGGGCGGTTGCCCCAGATCCCAAAACCGGGCAGGAGGAGCAAGCATCTCGCTCACGTTCAGTTCAATGGGCCGCTGGAAGCCGAACACGTCAGCGGTATTGAAGTTCAGGTATTCTTTCCTCCGCTCCGGATATTTTGTCTCGATCAGGCCGTTGGCGTAGCCGGTGGGGAAGTGCTTGTCATCCAGGATCCAGACCAACATGCCACGCTTTTCCGCCTCGTCCAGGATGATATCCATGTCGTGCCACCAGCCCGGACCGCAGAAATCCTTGTGCGGCCTTGCCTCCACACAGACCGCCCGGATGCCGCAGTCGTAAATGGCCTGCATCTCCCGGCGCATGACCTCCTCCGGTTCGCCCCGCATCCAAAGAAACGGGAAAATGTGCGCGTCTTGCATACTCTTTTTCCTCCTGATACTCTTCTATTCTTTCAAATCATACGTTAGGGAAACGCTGAATAAATCGCCGCACGCATCTTGCCGGCATTTTTTTCGCCTGATTTTGTCTCGAAATCTTGAAATACACAAAGTATTCCTGCGATTTCTCGCCTTCATCAGGCGAAAAAACTGCTCGGCAATCTGCG
>JAFTBW010000071.1 GCA_017455015.1 Oscillospiraceae bacterium
ACCAGTTCCGAGAGGGCGAACTCCTCCATGTCGAAGGCGGCCTCCTCGAACTCCGGGTACATGGTCCCGGAGGTGAAGGTATACCCCTGCGGGAACTGGGAGAGGCCGCCCACGTCGCCGGAATCCTGGTTCATGATCTCATCGAACCGGGCCTCCAGGGCCTCGTTGTCCCCCAGGAGGGCCTTCAGTTCCGCCAGGGAGGCCTCCGCCCGCAGGCGCTGCGCCTCCTTGCCTGCGTCGTCCAGGGGCTGGCCCGCGTCGTCATAGAAGAAGTACAGGATGTGCTTCACCCGGATGTAGCCGCCGTCTTCGGCCCAATCGAGCACGTCCTTCGGAGACAGCTTCTCCCCCTGGGTGCCGTAAGCGCTGCCCATGAGCGCCTCCAGCTCCTGGCTGCACTGGATCAGATACAGAAAGACCGGCTTGGTCAGGTGGGCCTCGTCCAGGAGCTTCTGGAACTCCTCCGGTCCGCCGTAGCGTTCCTCCATCTGCGCCCAGTCGTCCTCCAGGGCGGCCAGACCCGCCTCGTCCAGCGCCACGCCGGCCTCCACGGCCCGGGTGTGCGCGGACGTGTAGTACTTGGCCTTGTAGAGCGCCATCTCGGCGATGTATTCCGCGGTGGTCATGTCCTCGGTGATCATCTCGTTGTAGTCTGTGGGCAGGGCGCCGGTGTAGTACGTCACGGTCCGCAGCTCCTCGGAGAGCAGGTAGAAGTACAGCGGCCAGGTCACCGGCTCCCCGTCGATGGTGCAAACCACGGTGTCCGCGTCATAGGCCGCGCCCGCCCGGTCCAGCACGGCCTGGGTCGCTGCGTCCGAGGCGGAGGCGGAGCCCGCCAGCACGCCCAGCGCCAGCACGGCGCAGAGCACGAGGGAGACGATCTTCTTTCTGTTCATGGGATTACCTCTTTTCCTGTGATTGGGTCGTATCCGGATCCGGCGCGGTGGCGCGCCAGGCGTTTACCAGGGCCCGGGCCTCCGGGATGGGGCGGCTGCCGGGCCGGAGCTTCAGCCCCAGGCGGGGGGTGCGCCCCGCGTCCAGCTTCACCCGGCCCTTGAATTCCGGCCGGGCGTAGAGGGCGGAGAGCCGCTCCATGTCAAAGTCCACCAGCGTGAAGTACATCATGCTGTTCTTCTGCTGGATGTCGGAGATGCCCGCCTTTCCCGCCTCCCCCCGCAGCAGGGCCACGTGGATCAGGGCGTTGACGCTGGGAGGCGGATCCCCGAAGCGGTCGATGAGCTCGTCGGTGAGGTCGTCCGCGTCCGCCTCGGTGCGCACCAGGGCGATCCGCCGGTACAGGTCCATCCGCTGCTCGGGGGAGGGAACGTATTTTTCCGGGATGTTGGCCGTGACGGACAGGTCCGCGCTGCATTCCGTGCGCACCGGGGGCGTCTCCCCCCGCTCCTCCAGCACGGCTTCCTCCAGGAGCTTCAGGTACATATCGTAGCCCACGTCCATCATGTGGCCGGACTGCTCGGCCCCCAGCAGGTTGCCCGCGCCCCGGATCTCCAGATCCCGCATGGCGATCTGGAACCCGGCGTTGAACTCGGCGAACTCCCGGATGGCGGTGAGACGCTTCTCCGCGATCTCGGTGAGCACCTTTTCCGGCTTGTAGGTCAGATAGGCGCTGGCCCGGCGGGAGCTGCGGCCCACCCGGCCCCGGAGCTGGTGGAGCTGGGCCAGGCCCAGCTTGTCCGCGTCCTCGATGATCAGGGTGTTCACGTTGGGGATGTCGATGCCCGTCTCGATGATGGTGGTGCACACCAGCACCTGCACCTTCCCCTCCACCATGTCGTCCATGACCCGGGAGATGGCTTCCTCGTCCATCTTCCCGTGGGCCACGGCCACGGTGACCCCCTCCAGCATCTTCTGCAGCCGGAGGGCGGTGCGCTCGATGTTCTCCACCCGATTGTGCAGATAGTAGACCTGCCCGCCCCGCATGAGCTCCCGGCGGATGGCGTCGCACACGGCCGCCCAGTCGTGCTCCATCACGTAGGTCCGCACCGGCTGTCTGTCCCGGGGCGGCTCCTCGATGGTGGACATGCTCCGCAGGCCGCTGAGAGCCATGTTCAGCGTCCGGGGGATGGGGGTGGCGGACAACGTCAGCACGTCCACGCCCCGGCTCATCTCCTTGAGCTTTTCCTTGTGGGTGACGCCGAAGCGCTGCTCCTCGTCCACGATCAGCAGCCCCAGGTCCTTGAACTCCACGCTTTTCTGCAGCAGGGCGTGGGTGCCGATGAGCAGATCCACCCCGCCGGAGCGGAGCTTCGTCAGGATCTCCCGGCGCTGGGCCTGGGTGTTGTAGCGGCTTAGCAGGGCGATCTCCACCGGGTAGCCGAAAAACCGGCGGGCGGCGGTCTGGTAATGCTGCCGGGCCAGCACGGTGGTGGGCACCAGGATGGCGCACTGCTTGCCGTCCAGGATGCACTTCATGGCGGCCCGGAGGGCCACCTCGGTCTTGCCGTAGCCCACGTCCCCGCACAGCAGCCGATCCATGGGCACGGGGGACTCCATATCCTTTTTGATCTCGCTGACGCAGCGGAGCTGGTCGTCGGTCTCGGCGTAGCCGAAGGCCTCCTCGAACTCGGTCTGCCAGGGGCTGTCCGGGGAGAAGGCAAAGCCGGGCGTCCGGGCCCGCTGGGCGTAAAGCGCGATCAGCTCCCCCGCCAGCTCCCTGGCGGCGGCCTTGGCCCGGGACTTGCTGCGCTGCCACTCGCCCCCGCCCATTCTGGACAGGCGCACGGCGTGGTCCTCCCCGCCGCCGATGTACTTGCTCACAAGATCCAGCTGGGTGGCGGGGACGTACAGGCTGTCCGTCCCGGCGTAGCAGATCTTGATATAATCCTTTTCCGCCCCGTCCACGGGGATCTTGAAGATGCCGGCAAAGCGGCCGATGCCGTGGTGCTCGTGGACCACCAGGTCGCCCACGGACAGGTCCGCGCAGGAGCCGATGCGCTCCCGGTCGGCCAGAGCCTTCTTCCGCTTCCGGGCGTGAAAGGCCTGGGCCATGATCTGGGCGTCGGTGAGCACCGCCAGAGCGGCCTCCGGGACCTCCAGACCGGCGGAGAGCGCCCCCACCGTCACGCTGACCCGGCCCGGGGGAGGCAGCGCCGCCTCCGGATTCGTCAGAATGGGCCGGAGGCCGTTTTTCTCCAGCATGGAGGTCAGCACCTCCGCCCGGCGCTTGTCCCCGGCCAGCACCAGCACCCGGTAATTCAGCTCCAGAAAATGCCGCACGTCCCCCAGCGCGGTCTCCAGACTGCCGCCGTAGGAGGGCAGCTGCCGGGCGTTGGCGTCCAGCACGCTTCGGGGAGAGAGGGGATAGCGGCCCGCGCTGAAGGCGTCGGCCATCACCACGGCGAACTCGCCCAGCTTTTCGCAGGCGTCCTTCCAGGGCAGCAGATAGTCCTCCGTCTCGGACACCGGCACGGCGGCCTCGGCGAGGATGCGCAGATCGTCCTTCATCTGCTCCATCTGCTCCCGGGCCCGCTCCGCGCAGCGGTTGGGGGCGTCCATATACACCAGCGCGTCCGGGGCCACGTAGTCCAGCCCCGTGGTGAATTCCTCATAAAAGAAGGGGAAGTACCGGTCCGCCCAGGGCAGGAGCGTCCCGTCCCGGAGCCGCTCCGCGTCCCGGCGGAGACGGCGGGCGGCCTCCTCCCCGTTGGCCCGGCGCTGGATGCGCCCCGCCCTGAGCTCCAGAGCCCGGGCCGTACCGCCCTCGGTGCCGGGAACGGGCAGGGCCTCGCAGGCGGGCAGGAGCCGCAGCTCCGAAAGGTTTTCCGTGCGCCGCTGGGTGTCCACGTCAAAGAGGCCCATGGAGTCGATCTCGTCGCCCCAGAACTCCGCCCGGGCAGGCTGATCCGCCCCGGGGGAGAAGATATCCAGTATGCCGCCCCGGCGGGAGAACTGTCCCGGTCCCTCCACCATGTCGCTGCGGCGGTAACCGGCCTGGAGCAGCCTGGGCTCGAGCTCTTCAGGGCCCCGGCCCTCCTCCCCCTGCCGGAGGGTGAAAACGCTCTCTGCGAGCAGCTCAGGGGGCAGGGTGCGCTGCAGCAGGCCCGTGACGGTGCACACCGTCACCCCGGCGCCGCCGGACATGGCGTCCAGCGTCCGGAGCCGCTGCTGCTCCTCCTGCCGGGAGACCACTTCCGTGTCCCGGAGCACCAGATCCCGGGCCAGCAGAAGCCCGACCTCCTCCCCCAGCAGGGACCGGAGATCTCCCGCCAGGGACCGGGCCGCCGCGTCGTCCGGGCAGATCGCCACCAGAGGGCGGCCCGTGACGCGTCGGAGCCCCGCCGCCGCCAGCGCCCGCCCGGCGCCGGTGACCTGGGTGATCAGGGCAGGCAAATAACCCTCCTCGACCCTCAGGGGGAGGGTAGCCAGGGAGGGTGTTTCCATGATAGTCCTGATCAGAGCGTCCATATGTGTGAGCATATCCCCCGTGGGGCAAAATTGCAAGGGGAAAAAGAGCCCCGGCCCGTCCTGCAGGGCGCGCCGGGGCAGAAAGGCTTTATTCTTCCGGCGGCAGGGACGCGGCGAGCTCGGTGAAGTCCCCGTCCCGGAACACGGTCAGCGTCACGGTCCCGGCGGCATCGCTCTCCGCGGCGGTGAGGTCCTCCTCCGAGAGCACCTCCATGCCGCCGACGCCCACCAGCACGTCCCCGGGCAGCACGCCCGCCGCGGCGGCGGGACCGTCCTCCCGCACCGCGGTGATCAGCAAACCGGGCACCAGGGTGTTTTCCCGGCGGATATTATAGTACTCCGCCGCGGCGGCGGTGACCCGGCGCGTTTCCAGCCCCAGAGATACCCCGTTTCCTTCCCGGTGCGCCGGGGCCGGGGCCAGCTCCGGCCGGACCGCGGTGAGCACCGGCGCGTCCATGCGGTAGGCTTCCGCGGCGGGAGAGGGCGCCGGGTCCCCCAGGCCGTAGAGCTCGAAGCCCCGGGAGATCCCCGCCGCAACGCCCAGCAGCAGCACGCACAGGATCAGCGCGCCCGCCAGGTTGAAGCCGTGCTTCCCGTCCCCGTCCAGGGACGC
Organism: Oscillospiraceae bacterium; assembly: GCA_017455015.1. Lineage (GTDB taxonomy): Bacteria > Bacillota > Clostridia > Oscillospirales > Oscillospiraceae > RGIG7114. The sequence continues at coordinate 5,039 of JAFTBW010000071.1, forward strand.
TCTGGGCATATTGGGGACCTGTTCCGGCAGGATATAGTCCGCATCCACGATCTGGATACGCGGGGAGGGGATGCTTTCCTGGGGCAGTCGTTCGGCCATGGGGAGGACTCCGTTCCTTACAATAATTGATCATATTGTAATACGGGAATGTGAAAAAAGCATGAACACGGCCCATTTTTCCCCAAAACCGCCCCGGTCCTTGATTTTCCGGAGGAAATTCGCTATGATAGGGAAAAGATTTTTTCAGGAGGCGGCATCCATGGCCAGCAAGTTTCTGGAGCTTTCCCCGCCGGTGATGGCGGCGCGGAAGGTGGGCACCCCCATCGTAGCCATCGAGACGGGCTTTTTCATGCGTCTTCCCTACCCGAAAAACGTGGCCGCCCTGCAGGAGTGCGAGCAGGCCTTCTGGCGGCGGGACTGCGTGCCCTGCTGCGTGGGCGTGGTGGACGGCAAGCTGAAGGCAGGTCTCAACAAGGACGAGATGGATCAGCTCTGCCAGGCCGGGGGAAACTGCACCCGGGCCGAGCTGGTCTCGCTGGTGGCGGGCCGGAGCACCTCCGGCGCGGGCCCCAGCGCCGCTATCGCCATCGCCCGGATGGCGGGCATCGTGCCGGTGATGGCCCCGGGCCTGTCCGACTCCCTGGCGGATCTGGACGCGCTGTGCTCCGGCGCCAGAATGGTGTTCTGCGGCAGGCTCGCCCCGGACAAGGCCCTGCTGTTCTCCTCCCGGAGCGTGTCGGTGCTGCGGCAGGAGGACGCCGACGCCCTCACCGACGCCTATCTGCTCCAGCGGGATCTGGAGCTCAGCGAGAGCAGCGTGGTCCCCTGCGGGAACACCCTGGGCGACCTGGCCGAACGCAGCAGCGCCGCGGCTCTGGAGCTGAAAAAGAAAACGGATTTTTCGTAAGAGCGCTCCGCTCTCCGACGGCAAAAAGCACGGGGAAAACCCGTGCTTTTTGCCTTTTTGCGCCCCTTTTCTCTTACATTATTTATATATATTACTGTTTACATCCGGGCAAAATAATGGTAAAATAAATCAGTTAAAAACCACTGTTTTCCACAGGTCCCATCCGGCGAATAAAGGAGAGAAAAAGACTTGAATTCCCTCAACGACATATGGAACAGCGTTCTGGCCGTGCTGGGGCAAAACCTCACCGCCACGGCGCTGAACACCTGGTTTTCCGACTGTACGCCCGTGGAGCTGAAGAACAACCGCATCGTGCTCCACACCCCCACCGACTTCAAGCGGGACATCATCCAGCAGCGCTTTGCCGGCGATATTGCGGCCGTGCTCAGCGACCTGTTCTCCACCGAGTTCAAGGTCACCGTGCTGGCGGGCAAGGAGGAGCTGGACAGCTATCTGGCCGAGACCGCCAATGACGACACGCTGCCCGAGGTGGCCGGCTTCACCTTCGACAACTTCGTGGTGGGTCCCTCCAACAAGTACGCCCACGCCGCGGCGCTGGCGGTGGCGGAGAATCCGGGAAACGTGTATAACCCCCTGTTCATCTACGGCAACTCCGGTCTTGGCAAGACCCATCTGCTGCTGGCCATCGGCCAGAGCATCCACACCCGCCGGCCCGGGGACAAGATCGTGTATGTAAAAGGCGACGACTTCACCAACGAGCTGATCCACGCCATCCAGACGGGCAGCACCGAGGAATTCCGGCAGAAATACCGGAGCGCGGACCTGCTGCTGATGGACGACATCCAGTTCATCGCCGGCAAGCAGCAGACCCAGGAGGAGTTTTTCCACACCTTCAACGCCCTCTATGAGGACAGCAAGCAGATCGTGGTCACCTCCGACCGTCCCCCGCTGGAGATGAACAAGCTGGAGGACCGGATCCGCACCCGGCTGGAATGGGGCCTGATGGCGGACGTGCAGCCCCCGGATCTAGAGACTCGCATGGCCATCACCCGGAACAAGGCCGCCCAGCTGGGCATGCCCCTGGCCGACGAGATCGTGGAGTTCATCAGCGAGAACATCACCTCCAACATCCGGCAGCTGGAGGGCGTGGTGAAGAAGCTCACCGCCTACCGAGACTTGCTGGACGACGAGGTTTCCATCACCAGCGTGAAGCGGGCGCTCAAGGATGTGATGCGCATCGATACCTTCGTGCCCACGGCGGACATCATCATCGGGGAGACCGCCCGGTACTACGGCCTCACCGAGGAGGCCATCCGGGGCCAGAGCCGCCAGAAGAACACCGCCACCGCCCGGCAGGTGGCCATGTACCTCTGCCGGACCCTCACCAATCTGTCCCTGGTGGACATCGGCGCCCAGTTCGAGGGCCGGAACCACGCCACCGTGCTGGCCAGCGTGCGGAAGATCGAGGATCTGATGCAGAGCAGCCCGGACATGGCCGGCACCATCCGGGATATTTCCAGCAACATCAGCTCCAAAAACTGACCGGTTTTCCACATTTTTCTGTGGAAACGACGTCAGCTTTCTGTGGAAAAAGAAAAACGCCGTTTTCATGTGGAAACCGTGGAAAACTTCCCACGGATTTCTCCACATCGTTTTTCCCGGCATAACAGGGCTTTCCGCCGCTTTTCCACATTTTTTTCTTCTACGACTATGAATACTAAAAAAATAATATCTTTCTTTCTGAAAAGAGAAACGAGGCAGAAAAATGAAATTCACCTGTGAAAAGTACCTTCTGAGTCTGGCCGTGGCCACCGCCGGCCGGGCCGCCGCGTCCAAGAGCCCCATCCCGTCCCTGGAGGGACTGCTGCTGGAGGCCGGGCAGAGCGGCGTACGCATCACCGGCTTCGATCTGAAAAAGGGCATTTACACCAACCTGGCCGCTGACGTGTCCGTGCCCGGCAGCGTGGTGATCTCCGCCAAGCTCTTCGGGGACATCGTGCGCAAGCTGCCCGACGGCATCGTCACCGTGTCCTCCGACGAGTACAACGCGGTGAACATCGTCTGCGGCAACGCGGATTACAACATCTCCGGCACCCCCTCCGAGGACTATCCCGAGCTGCCCTCCATGGACTTCGGCAACAGGATCACCCTGTCCCAGGAAAAGCTGGCCAGCATGATCTCCCAGATCGGCTTCGCCATCTCCACCAACGAGAGCCGCCCGGTCTACACCGGCGCTCTGATGGAGGTGGAGGGCAAGGTCCTCACCGCCGTGGCGGTGGACGGCTACCGTTTGGCCCTCCGGAAGGAGGAGATCGACTCCTGCGACGTGGAGGCCATGAAGTTCATCGTCCCCGGCACGGCGCTCAGCGACGTGGAAAAGATATGCATGAGCCCCGAAGAGCCGGTGGACATCACCGTGGGCATCAAGCACGTGTCTTTCTCCGTGGGAGAGACGGTGTTGATCTCCCGGCGGCTGGAGGGTGAGTTCCTCAACTATCGGAAGACCGTGCCCTTTGAGTTCGGCGTGCAGCTCACGGCCCAGCGCGCGGATCTGATCCGCTGCGCGGACCGGGTCAGCCTGATCATCGACGACCGGAGCAAGAACCCCCTGCGCTGCACTTTCGGCGACGGCCAGCTCTCCATCACCTGCGCCACGCCTCTGGGCCGGGCGGAGGACTCCTGCCCGGTGGAGGGGAACGGCGGCGACATGGTCATCGGCTTCAACAACCTGTATCTCATGGATGCGCTGAAGGCCGCCCCGGCGGAGACGCTGCGCGTCAACCTCATCAGCGGCAGCGCCCCCTGTGTGCTGACCCCCGCCGACGGGAACGACAGCTTCCTTTATATGATCCTGCCCGTGCGGCTGCGCGCCGGCGACTGATGCTGGTCCACTGGGTGGAGACGGAGCATTTCCGTCTTCTGGAACAGCAGCGGGTGGAGTTTGCCCCGGGCGTGAACGTCATCACCGGCGCCAACGCCCAGGGGAAGACCACCCTCCTGGAGGCCGTGTACGTGCTCACCGGGGCCCGGAGCTTCCGGACCTTCTACGACCGGGAGCTGATCGCCTTCGGCGAGGACGCCGCCGCGGTGAACGGCCTGATCCGTTCCGGGGACCGGGACCGAAGGATCGAGCTGCGCTTCGCCCGGGGGAAGACCCGGCAGATGAAGAGCAACGGCGTTAAGCGGGACCCCCGGGAAATGCGGGACGATCTGAAAGCCATACTGTTTTCCCCGGACGATCTGGGAATGGTCCGCGGCCCTGCCTCCGGCAGAAGAAAGCTGATGGACGCGGCGATCTCCCAGCTGCGGCCGGGGTATGCCGCGCTTTTGGCGGACTACAACAAAATCTACGAAAACAAGACCCGCATCCTGAAGGACTGGCGGGAGAAGCCCTCCCTGCTGGACGCCCTGGACGAGTTCTCCTGGTCCCTGGCGGTCTGCAGCGCGAAGATCATCCGCTATCGGGCGGGCTTTGCCCGGCGGCTGCGGGAGGCGGCCGGACCTATCCAGCGGGAGTTCTCCGCCGGAGCGGAGGAGCTGGATCTGAGCTACGCCACCGTGTCCACGGTGGAGGACCCCGCCGCCTCCGAGAAGGAGCTCTTCGAGGCCGTCTGGCGGCGGCAGACCCAGCTCCGGCAGGCGGAGCTGGACGCGGGGAGCTGTCTGGTGGGGGCCCACAAGGACGATCTGGCGTTCACCATCAACGGCGCCGACGCCCGGAGCTACGCCTCCCAGGGCCAGGCCCGGACCGCGGCGCTGAGCGTGAAGCTGGCGGAGCGGGAGATCTTTCTCTCCGAGACCGGGGAGGTGCCGGTGCTGCTGCTGGACGACGTGCTCTCCGAGCTGGACGCCGCCCGGCAGGAGTTCGTGCTCAATCGGATCGGCGGGGGGCAGACCCTGGTGACCTGCTGCGAGGCGGACAGCGTCTCCCGGCTGCTGGACGGACGGGTGCTGACCATGGAGAAAGGCAGGGTCACGGGATAATGTATCTGCATATCGGCGGGGAGATCGACCTGCGGGAGGAGGAAGTGCTGTTCATCTGCGACATGGACAACGCCACCTGGTCCCATATCACCCGCGCTTCCCTGAAGATCGCCGAGGAGGAAGGCCGGCTCTTCAACGCCGCCGAGGACCTGCCCCGGTCCTTCGTGGTCTGCGCGGACGGCACGGTCTATCTCTCCCAGCTCAATTCCGCCACGCTGCTGCGGCGGGCGGAAAACGGATCCTTTGAATAATCAATTGTGGAGGTTCTCACATGTCGGAGAATACAGCGGTACACAACGAATATGACGCCAGTCAGATCCAGGTGCTGGAGGGACTGGAGGCGGTGCGGAAACGGCCGGGCATGTATATCGGCTCCACCAGCTCCAGCGGCCTGCATCATCTGGTCTATGAGATCGTGGACAACGCCATCGACGAGGCGCTGGCGGGCTACTGCACCCATATCGAGGTAGCCATCGAGGAGGGCGACTCCATCTGCGTCACAGACAACGGCCGGGGTATCCCCGTAGACATCCAGGAGCAGACCGGCAAGCCCGCCCTGGAGGTGGTCTACACGGTGCTGCACGCCGGCGGCAAGTTCGGCGGCGGGGGCTACAAGGTCTCCGGCGGCCTGCACGGCGTGGGCGCCAGCGTGGTCAACGCCCTGTCCGACTGGCTGGAGGTCCGGGTCTTCAAGAACGGACAGATCTACGAGATGAAGTTCTCCCGGGGAAACATCACCCAGGAGATGCGGGTGGTGGGCAAAACGGACAAAACCGGCACCCAGGTCCGCTTCCATCCCGATCCGGTCATGTTCGACGACACCGTATACCACTACGACGTCCTCTATAAGCGCATGCGGGAGCAGGCCTTCCTCAACGCGGGCCTTGCCATCACCATCGAGGACAGACGGGAGGGCCGGGAACAGAGCGCCCGGATGTGCTACGAGGGCGGCATCCGGGAGTTCGTCACCGAGCTGAACAAACATCGCACCCCCGTCCACGAGAACGTGATCTATATGTCCGGGGAGCGGGACAGCTCCGTGTGCGAGCTGGCGCTGCAGTGGAACACCAGCTTCGAGGAGCGCATCGAGTCCTTCGCCAACAACATCCTCACCCCCGAGGGCGGCATGCACGAGACCGGCTTCAAGACGGCCCTCACCCGGGTGATCAACGCCTACGGCAAGTCCCGGAAGATCCTCAAGGAGGAGGAGAGCCTCTCCGGCGAGGACTGCCGGGAGGGTCTCACCGCCGTGATCAGCGTGAAGCTGGAAAACCCCCAGTTCGAGGGGCAGACCAAGTCCAAGCTGGGCAACAGCGAGATCCGCACCCTGGTGGACAACGTGGTCAGCGACCGTCTGGAGCAGTTCCTGGAGGAGAACCCGTCCGTGGCCCGGCAGATCCTGGACAAGGCCATGACCGCCTCCCGGGCTCGGGAAGCCGCCCGGAAGGCCCGGGACAGCGTCCGGCGCAAGACCGGGCTGGAATCCGGCCAGATGCCCGACAAGCTCCAGGACTGCAACGAGCGGGATCCCGCCCTGTGCGAGATCTACATCGTCGAGGGCGACAGCGCCGCCGGCTCCGCCATCCAGGGCCGGGACAGCCGCTTCCAGGCCATCCTGGCCATGTGGGGCAAGATGCT
>JAFTBW010000072.1 GCA_017455015.1 Oscillospiraceae bacterium
CCCGGCGGAGCTGCAGGAGTTCGACCTGACGCGCATCCTGAAAAACATCAACACCCTCAGCGACTATGTGGAGCTGGGACTGCTGACCTAACCCGGATAAACCGGAAAAGTGGTCAGTGGTCAGTGGTCAGTGGTTAGTGATATAGACGGATCACAAATCTCCGGATAAAAAGATTTTGCCATTTTGCGAAATCTTTCGGCCATAAGTGGTCTAATACATCCCCGCCGTCACGAACAGCCGCCCCTTTTTGCTCCGGGTGTCCCCGGCGGAGAGGAGCTTTCCCTTTCCTCTGCCCCGAAGGGAGAGAATATCCCCCTCCTTCAGGGCCGCGTCCGGCTTGAGGCAGACCTGATAGTTCAGATTGACCAGCCCTGCCGCAATCGCCTCCGCCGCCGCGGTGCGGCTCAGGCGGAACATCCCGGCGCAGACCGCGTCCAGCCGGGGGGACTGGACGCTGAATCGAATCTCCCGGTACTCCCGCTCCGCCGCCGGCGCCTCGGACAGCGCCGCCTCCCGGGCTTTCACGCCCCAGCGGCCCACCTTGTCCAGATTCAGCAGCAGATGCTCCTTTACCGAGGGCAGGCAGAAAAGCCAGGCCCCTCCCTCCCGGACGGTGATGTCCCCGATCCACTCCCGGCCGATGCCGAGCCCCAGAATGGCCCCCATGTAGTCCCGGTGCTCCGGGCTGCCGAAGGGGGTCTTTATTTCTATGGCGCAGAGGTATTCCGCCGGGTCAAAGTCCTCCGCCGGCATCCAGTCCGGCAGGAAAAAGGCGCACTGTCTCTCGCAGCAATCCCCTCCGCCGTGCAGCAGCGGGGATAGATCGCTGCGTTGGGACAGCGCATAGCTTTCCGCCGGGGTCAGAAAGCCGGTGTGGGTTACGCTGCCGCTGCGTTCCGCCCGCTCCGCCAGATCCTCCGCCCGCCGGAACAGCGCCTCAAATTCCTTTCCGTTTTCTTCACGCATCCTGCTCCCTCCGATCGTCAGACCGCAGCTCCTCCGGGACCGGGGTCTCCAGCTCCGGCTGGTAGGTGAACAGGCAGTAGCCCTTGCCGATGACCTGGCTGCAGGTGCACCAGAGGACCTTGCCCAGCAGGGGGTAGTACGCCCAGCCGCTGCCGGACCGGCCCTCCCAGGCGGCGCGCGCGGCCAGCTCGTTCCACCGGGCGTCCCGCACCGGGTAGAGCTCCTGGATGCTCCGGCCCACCAACTGCTCCCGGCTGCGGCCGGTGAGCGCCAGCATCCGTTCGTTGGCGTAGAGGATCGCGGCAGAGTCCGTGCTGCCGCCGGGGCCCTGGAAGAGATAGACCGCCGATGCGATGGGCAGGGCGTCATAGCTGCGGAACACCCGCGCCATGCTCTCCGGGATGTGGGCGGCGTCCGTGCCGCGGTGGTCCGCCAGCATCCGGGTCTCGGCCTTGTCCGCCATCACGCCCACGTCGTCGCAGTCGGAGAAGAGGGACCAGCCCACGGCCAGATACAGGGAGAAAGGTACCCCGTCCACGGCGTGGATGCCCTCCGGAATGGCCCGGATGCGGTTCACCAGCGCCTCCACCTCCCCGTAGGCGCGGAACTGGGCCAGCACCACGAAGTGGCTGCCGTTGAGCCGGCCCACGGAGGCGGTGACGCCGCAGCAGCTTACCAGCGCCGCGGCCACGTCCCGGATCACGCTGTCGCCGAAGTCGTAGCCGAACTTCTCGTTCACGGCGGAGAAGTCCCGGACGGAGATGTGGATACGGGCAAAGTCGATGCGCCGCAGCTCGTATTCGTCCCGGTAGGAGAACAGCTCCTCGGAGAGCCCGCGGGCGTTGAGCAGGCCAGTCAGGGTGTCGGTGCGGGCGCGGGCCGAGCCGTTCCCGGAGACGACCTCCGCCATGTCGTCCTGCTGGAAAAAGTAGCCCAGCAGCCCGTGGATCGTGCCGTCCCGGTCAAACAGCGGCATTTTGCTGGCGAAGATCCGCCGGTTCTCCCCGGCGATCAGGCAGCTCCCGGGCACGTTGCGGGTGGAGACCCCGTCCCGGATCACGTCCCACTCGTCGCTCTTGTAGTCGTCGGGGTGGAGGTGCCAGCCCATTTCCTCGTCGTTCTTGCCCAGAATATCGTTCAGGGAGCGGAAGCCGTAGAAGTCCAGAAAGCTGCGGCTGGCCCCCACAAAGCGCCGGTCCCGGTCCTTCCAGAAGAATTTCAGCGGGGAGTTCAGGGTGAAGTTCTGCCACAGGGCGCGGCAGGAGAAGGGGCCGTCGTCCGCTTCGGTGCGGCTGCTCAGGGCCATGAATTCCATGACCTCCTCCTCCGCGTCCCGCTGCAGCAGGAAATAGCAGGGGCCGTGGGAGTGGACCACCGTATGGAGCATCCAGAGATAGCGCCCGTGGTGCTGACGGGTGCGCAGATGGGCGCCGATAAAGCCCCGCTGAGCCGCGCTTACCCGGTCCGCCAGGGTGTCCGGGTCCATGAGCAGCAGGAAGTGCTGCCGGTCCTCCGGGTAGATCCGCTCCCCGGCATAGCGCTGGATGAAGCTCCGCAGGTTCACCTCCCTGTTCTCGTCCTCCCCGGAGTCCGAGAACAGGGAGGTGAAGGAGCCCTTGTCCAGGTCCAGCAGGCTCACCCGGTCGTAGACGGAGTAGAGCCTCCGCAGTCCCTCGTCCAGCTCCTGCTGGCGCTCCAGCTCCGCGCCCCGGGAGAGGTTGTCCATCCGCAGCAGCAGGCTGCACCGGTCCCCGTGGGCCGCGACGCGCTTGGCCCGGATCTCGTAATACTCCCCGCCGTCCACGAAATTCATCCTGCTCTCGCCGGCGAGCCTCGCCTCCTCCAGCAGCCGCATCAGGTGGCGGGGCACCTCCGTCATCCGCCGGGCGTCCCGCGCCAGGGGGTCCGGGGCCAGGTTCCCGAAGACGGCGCACCAGTCGATGGCCGCCGCCGCCGCGTCAAAGGCGTCGTTGGTCAGCAGCATCAGCATGCTGTCCGCCTGCTTTTCCACCACCGCCAGGGGGATGGAGTTCAGCTCCCGGCCGGAGATCAGGTTCTTCCGGTCCGCCGGGGACAAAAACGGGGTGGCGCTCAGCACGTCCAGCCGCCCCAGCTCGTCGTAGTAGCCCCGGTGCATGGGGGCCTCCACGCTCAGGCCCTGCTCCAGCACGTGCCGGATGCAGTCCAGATAGGGCATGGGCTTGCCGAAGAGGTAGCCCTGCACCTTTTCAAAGCCGATGTTCCGGAGGAACTGAAACTGCTCCTCCGTCTCCACGCCCTCCACCAGGGTCTGGATGTCGATCTCCTTCGCCATGTGGACGATGGAGGAGAGGATGCGCCGGGAGCGCTGGTGGAAGTCGCTCAGAAAATACATGTCCACCTTGAGCTCGTCAAACGCAAAATCCTTCAGCACGTTCAGAGAGGAGTAGCCGCTGCCGAAATCGTCCATCCACACCTGGTAGCCCGCGCCGCGGAAGCGGTCGATGCAGCGGTGCATCAGCTCGCCGTTTTGATTCAGGGCGCTCTCCGTGATCTCGATGCACAGAAAGTTCCGGGGCATCAGATGGGCCTGGACCGCCTCCTCCACCACGGCGAAGATGTCGCACAGCTCATAGTCCAGCCGGGAGAGGTTGACGGAGACGGGAATGAGCGCCCCGCGCCCCAGCACCGCCTCCCGGTACAGGGCGCAGACCTGCCGGACGATGCAGGCGTCCAGCTCGTGGATGCGCCTGTGTTTTTCCAGCACGCCGATGAAGCAGGCGGGAGGCAGCAGGCCCCATTCGGGGTCCTCCCACCTTGCCAGTGCCTCCATGCCGCAGAGCTGCCGGGAGACGGTGCGGATGACAGGCTGAAAGTAGGGCTTGATCCAGCCCTTTTCGATGGCCTCGTCCAGATGCTCGACAATATACCGCTCCAGCGCGGGGTCGTGTGTCAGGTCCGGCATGGCGATACTCCTTTCTCCGGAGTCGGGCAGCGCATACCCCGGCGGCTCGCTCCGCCGGGCGCGCAAATGCCCAATTGCATTGTACTACAAACCCTTGCCGTTTGTCCCATGTTACAGGAAAAAATCTTTTGTTTTCCGCGATTTTGTATTATTTCACAAAATACGCAAAATGCCTTTGTAAAAATAGCCAATCCCGTGGCCCGCCGCGCCATACCAATTTCTTCCGCCTTTTCCCTCCCCCGCGTCAGAAGAAGCCTCGTCCATTCCGTTTTCGCCTGGCGGCGAAAACTCCATATCCCTCGGCTCCTTCTTCCTTTTCCCCGGCGCGCCCGCTTCGCTGATACCCGCGCCGGGGGCCCTTGAGGGGGGACCGCCGGCGAGAGCGCCGGTGGTGGGTGAGGTCATCCACCACCGCACTACCGGCATCGCGCCACACCCCTCTCGGACTTCTTTCTCCGCAGGATGCGGAAAACCGCCGGAAGCAGTTGACTTTTTTCCAAATTTCTTTTATAATATAGGAGCAAATTCCAACAACTCTGATATTATATGAGGGGAGGAGCCGGTATGAGCTTCAGCGAACGGCTGCGGGAACGCAGGGAAGAACTGGACATGAAGCAGGGGGAGCTGGCAAAAAAACTGGGCGTCACCGGCTCCGCCATCGGGAACTATGAAAACGCCGTCAGCTTTCCCAAGGCGGAGGTTCTGCAAAAGCTGTTCCGCGCCCTGGACTGCGACGCCAACAGCCTGTTCCGGGACTGGCTGGACTTTCTGGGCCCCGAGCGGCTGCCGGACGAGGAGACCCAGCTTTTCTCCGACCGCTTCGCCGCCCTGGGGGAGCGGGACCGGAAGCTGGTGCGCGCGCTGATGGACTCCATGGCCGCCGCCCCGGAGAAAGACAACCTGATCCCGTTCCCGGCCACCGCGCCGGAAAAGCGGAGCATCCCCCATTTTCTCACGCCGCCGGCGGCGGGCTACGCCCAGCCGGTGCAGGGGGAGGACTACGAGCTGATGGAGCTGCCGGAGGACGCCCCGGCCCGGGCGGATTTCTGCGTCAACGTGTCCGGGCACAGCATGGAGCCCTATATTCACGACGGGGAGCTGGTGTACGTCAAGAGCATGGAGCCTTTGAGCATGTTCGACGTGGGCGTCTTCTTCGTGGACGGGGACGTGTTCATCAAGCAGTACTGCCGGGACGACAGCGGCGCCGTGTACCTGCTCTCCGCCAACCCGGACATGGAATCGGCCAACAAGACCATCCCGGCGGACGCCAGCAGCACGGTGGTGTGCTACGGCAAGGTGCTGCTGCCCCGCCGCCTGCCGGAGCCGGTCTACCGCCGCTGAAACAGTTCCTTTCCCCCCTCCGTTATTATTCACGGTCTCGCCAATCCATTCGCAGTCCCCGATGGGGACTGCGAATGGTACCCCCCCTCCTGTGCGCAGCGCGGGAGGGGGTATTTTTTTTCTTGACATCCCCCCCTCTGCGGGGATACAATATAAACGTGCGTTTTTGCCCTTCCGGGGGAGGGAAGGCTTAAATGGCGTTTTGAACGCGGTGCAGGGCTGTACCGCGGCGCTGAACGGGGATATTTCACACGTTTTTGCCGCCCCGGCGCGGCAGCCGGTGATATAATTCCATATTTTCATGCGACAAATACAGAAAGGAACGGAGGTGTTTTCGGACAATGCCAGAATGGCTGTGGGCAATCATCGGATTCATCATTGGGGCCGCTGTCTTTTTCTTCGTGGGCTACAAGAGAAAGGTCAAAAATTCCGAGGGACAGATCTACGAGGCCGAGGAAGAGGCGAAGCGGATCATCAATGAGTCCATAAAAAGCGCGGAGAGCAAAAAGCGGGAAGCGCTGTTAGAGGCAAAGGAAGAAATACACAAAAATCGCACGGAATTTGAGCGGGAGGAGAAGGAACGCCGCTCAGAGCTGCAAAAGCAGGAGAACCGGCTGCGCCAGAAGGAGGAAAACCTGGACCGCAAGACGGATTCCCTGGAGAAGAAGACGGAGAATCTGAACAAGAAGCTGGCAGACGCCGACGCCCAGCGGGACGAGATCCTCCAGGTGAAGAAAGCCCAGCTCGAGATGCTGGAAAAAATCTCCGGCTACACCGTGGACGAGGCCAAGGCGTACCTGATTGCCAGCGTGGAGGGCGAGGTCACCCACGAAATGGCGCTGCGGGTCAAGGAGCTGGAGGCCCAGGCCAAGGAGGAAGCGGACCGGAACGCCCGGGAGATCGTGTCTCTGGCCATCCAGCGCTGCGCCGTGGACCACGCCAGCGAGATCACGGTCTCCGTCGTACCACTCCCCAACGACGAAATGAAAGGCCGCATCATCGGCCGCGAGGGCCGCAACATCCGCAGCATCGAGACGCTGACGGGCTGCGACCTCATCATCGACGACACGCCGGAGGCCATCACGGTGTCCTCCTTTGACCCGGTCCGCCGGGAGGTCGCCCGGCTGGCCCTGGAAAAGCTCATCGCCGACGGGCGCATCCACCCCGCCAGGATCGAGGAGATGGTGGCCAAGGCCCAGAAGGAGGTCAATCAGGTCATCAAGCAGGAGGGCGAGCGCGCAGTCTTCGAGACCGGCGTCCAGGGCCTGCACCCGGATGTGGTGCGGATGCTGGGCCGGATGAAGTACCGCACCAGCTACGGCCAGAACGTGCTGAACCACTCCATCGAGGTCAGCCACATCGCCGGCCTCATGGCGGCGGAGCTGGGCGCGGACGTGAACACCGCCCGGCGGGCGGGCCTGCTCCACGACATCGGCAAGAGCATCGACCACGAGGTCGAGGGCAGCCACGTCACCATCGGCGTGGACATTGCCCGCAAATACAAGGAATCCGACGCCGTCATCCACGCCATCCACGCCCACCACGGGGACGTGGAGCCCCACAGCATCGTGGCGGTGCTGGTCCAGGCGGCGGACGCCATCTCCGCGGCGCGGCCCGGGGCGCGGCGGGAGAACATCGAGAGCTACGTCAAGCGCCTGGAAAAGCTGGAGGAGGTCTCGAAGAGCTTCCCCGGCATCGACAGCGCCTACGCCATCCAGGCGGGCCGGGAGATCCGCATCATGGTCAAGCCCGAGGTGGTCAGCGAGGACCAGATGGTGCTGCTGGCCCGGGACATCGCCAAGAAGATCGAGGCGGAGCTCACCTACCCCGGACAGATCAAGGTCCACCTGCTCCGCGAGACCAAGACCGTGGAGTATGCGAAATAGCGGAATGGGTAGTTGCGAAACGCACATCCACGGCAAAAGCCGGAGCGTCAGCTCCGGCTTTTGCCATGAATTTACGTCAGGGCGGGGAGGGTGACAAAAAAGGTGTTCCACCCGTTCTCGCTCTCGCACCAGATCTTTCCCCGGTGGTTCTCCACGATCTTTTGGGCGATGGCGAGGCCCAGGCCGTAGCTGCCGTCCCGGCCTCTGGCCCTGTCCGCCCGGTAGAAGCGCTCAAAGAGCCGCGCCTGGTCCTCCTTCGGGATGGGCGCGCCGCGGTCCGCCACGCTGAGCGTGCAGCTCCTGCCGCTTTTTGTCAGCGTCACCCGGAGCTCGCTGCCGGGGTCGGCGTACTTCTGGGCGTTGTCCAGCAAAATCTCCAGCACCTGCCGCAGGCGGCTCTCCATGCCGCGGACCCGGACGCCGGGCGCCAGCTCGCTTTGGAGGGGCAGGTCCTTTTCAAAGCAGAGGGGCTCAAAGGGCAGCAGGGCGTCGGCCCAGACCCGGCTCAGATCCACCTCCTCCCAGACGTCGGCCCGGGAGGCGTTGTCCACCCGCGCCAGCTCCAACAGGCTCTCCACCAGTCCCCGCATCTGCCGGGACATGGTGAGGATGTTTTCGCCGAAGCGGGCCCTGGCCGCGCTGTCGCAGTCCCCGCTTTGCAGCAGCTCCGCGTTGGTCATGATGACGGTCAGCGGGGTTTTCAGCTCGTGGGAGGCGTCGGAGACGAACTGCTTCTGGGCCTTCCAGGCCTCCTCCACGGGATGGATGGCCCAGCAGGCCAGCAGCAGGCTCAGCACAAAGAACACCGCGAGGCTGGCCGCCCCGACGATGACGCAGGTCCGCAGCAGATCGTCAAAGGTGGAGCTCTCCCGCTCCAGGTCCGTGAACACCAGCCGGACCGCGCCGTCCCGATCCTCCCGGAGGAACCGGACGCCCAGGCCCTCCAGCACCCCGCCGCTTTTGCCGCAGTCCAGGGCCGCCGCAGCCAGGGCCTCCAAGGCCTCCGCGTCGTCGGCGCCGGCCCCCTCGCTGAAGACCACAGCGCCGTTTTCGTCCAGCTCCACCAAAATATAGGGCCGCAGGCCCTTGCCCCGCTGGCCGGAGAAGTCCCGCCACTCGGGCTCCGGCTTTTCCGGGAGCTCCCCGGGCCGCGCCTGCCCCTCCGGCGGCTCCATCCACCCGTTCCGGCCCCGGTCCTCCCCCGCCAGGGCGGAGCGCATCAGGGCAAGATTGTCCTGCTCCAGGTTCTGCCGGGTGAAGCCCAGCAGCAGGCCGAAGATCACCGCCAGCATGGCGACGACGATGCCCATGTTGATGCAGACGAATTTGATCCTAAGCTTTCTCAGCACCCTCGTCCACCTCCAGATGATAGCCCAGCCGCCGGATGGCCTCGATGCGCACGTTGGAGCCGATGCTGGCGAGCTTCTTCCGCAAAAAGCCCACGTAGACCTCCACATGGTTCTCCACGGCGTTGCTCTCAAAGCCCCAGACCTTTTCCAGGATCATCTCCTTGCTCAGCACCCGGTTCCGGTTTTGCAGCAGATAGCGCATCACGTCGAATTCCCGGGCTGAGAGGCGGACGCTTTTTTCCCCGCAGCTCAGGGTGCAGGCGGCCAGGTCCAGATCCGTGTTGCCCAGGCTCAGGGCGTCCACCTGGTTCCCCTGGCGGCGGAGCAGGGCGTTCACGCAGGCCAGCAGCTCCCGGCTGTCAAAGGGCTTGGTCAGGTAGTAGTCCGCCCCGGAATCCAGCCCCTCCACCCGGTCCTCCAGGGAGGACTTGGCGGTCAGCATCAGGATGGGCGTCCCCACCCGGCTGGCCCGGACCTGGCGCGCCACGGCGTAACCGTCCATTTTGGGCATCATCACGTCCAGAATGAGAAGGTCGTAGACCCCCGTCTCCGCGTAGTCCCGGCCGCTCTCCCCGTCGTACACCGCCTCGGCCTCGTAGCCCTTGGCCTCCAGCATGGTCTTGATGGTGTCGGCCAGCAGGACCTCGTCCTCCACGATCAGTATCTTCATGCGCGCCCCTCCCTTCGGTCACTGTATTATCTACCAGAAACGCGGCGTTTGTCAACCGGATTTTGCCCTTTCCCACCGGCAAAAACCCTCTCTTTGGAAAGCGCTTTTTCAACAAAGAGGATTATATCTTGATTTTTCCTGTCCCGGCGTGTAAGATATGCTGTGTTCCGGCGCCGCCGGACGCGATTACCGTGATTTTGAAGAATGCCCCCGCCGGACAGGCGGGAGCCATGGAGGAAGACATGAGCAATTACAGGATCAATACCAAGTGCGTGCAGTCCGGCTACACCCCCGGCAACGGCGAGCCGAGACAGATTCCTATTATCCAGTCCACCACCTTCCGCTACGCCACCAGCGAGGACATGGGCAAGCTCTTCGACCTGGAGGCCAGCGGCTACTTCTACACCCGCCTGCAGAACCCCACCAACGACATGGTGGCGGCCAAAATCTGCGATCTGGAGGGCGGCACCGCCGCCATGCTGACCTCCTCCGGCCAGGCGGCCAGCTTCTACTCCGTGTTCAACCTGGCCTCCTGCGGGGACCACGTGGTGTCCTCCTCCACCATCTACGGCGGCACCTACAACCTGTTCGCCGTGACCATGAAGCGCATGGGCATCGAGTTCACCTTTGTGAGCCCGGACGCCGGCGAGGAGGAGCTGAACGCCGCGTTCCGGCCCAATACCAAGTGCGTGTTCGGCGAGACCATCGCGAACCCCGCTCTGACCGTGCTGGACATTGAGAAGTTCGCCAA
>JAFTBW010000073.1 GCA_017455015.1 Oscillospiraceae bacterium
CACGCTTGACGGCAAATTTTGCGCCCGCCTGCGTTGCAAAAACCTTGAAATACACAAAGTATTCCTGCGGTTTTTGCGCCTTGGCGGACACAAAATTTGCTCGCCAATCGCACGCGTTGATTTCATCAGCGTTTCCTTAAATGGATGCTTTGGAGGCCTCCAGCGCCGCGATGACGCGGTCGCACCAGGCGTCGAAGTCCGGGTCCGGTACGCGGCACTCCGGGTGGGCCAGGATGTAGTCCAGGGCGATACGGACCCCCTTGTGGAAGGGCACTGTGGTTGCCATCTGAGGGACGAGCCGTTTCAGCTTGCGGTTGTCAAACACCACGGAGACGGCCTTGTCGCCCAGCAGGCTCCCGGCGAAGTCGTAGCCGTATTTTTCCCCCGCCGCCGCCAGATAGTCGGAGGATACGTGGTATGGACGAAGCGTCACGCCCAGAGCGTCCGCGATCGTGGCGTAGATCTGATCCCAGGTCAGGGTCTCGTCTCCGGTGATCTGGAACGCCTCCCCGATGGCGTGCCGGTTGCCCATCAGCCCCGCATACCCGGTGGCGAAATCCTCATTATATGTCACGGTCCAGAGACTGCTGCCATCCCCCTGGATCAGCACGGGTTTGCCGTCCAGCATCCGCTGCAGCACCTGCCAGAAGCCCTTTTCGCCGTGAAGTCCGGTGGGCACATGGCGCTCGTCATAGGTGTGGCTGGGCCGCACAACGGTCACGGGGAAGCCGTCCTCCCGGTACTTCTCCATCAGAAAGCTCTCGCAGGCCAGCTTGTCCCGGGAGTACTGCCAGTAGGGGTTGGCAAGACCGGTTCCCTCGTTCACCAGATAGTCCGGCGTCGGCTTGTGATAGGCCGAGGCGGAGCTGGTAAAGAGATACTGGGCGGTCCTGCCCCGGAACAGCCGCCAGTCCCGCTCCACGTCCTCCACGCGGTAGCCGATAAACTCGCAGACCGCGTCAAAGCGCGCATCGCCCAGCTTCTCCCGGACCTCCGCCTCATTGCGGATGTCCGCGGTGACGGTCCGCACGTTCTCCGGCAGCGCCTCCGGACGGTTCCCCCGGTTCAGGACCCAGACCTCCCACCGGCCCTCCCCGGCCAGGCGGCGCACGATGGCGGAGCTGATGGTCCCCGTTCCTCCGATAAAGAGCGCTCTCATCCCGCTGCCCTCACAGTCTCTTTTTGATGGTCAGGATATTCTTGCCGTCCCGGTATTCGTATTGGACGGCGTCCATGGACTTCTTCACGATATACACCCCCAGCCCGCCGGCTTTTCGCTCGTCCAGCGCCAGGGTCACGTCCGGGTCCTCTGCGGCCAGGGGGTCGTAGGGCGTACCGCTGTCCAGAAAGCGGATGACGGCGGCCAGGGGCTCCTGTTCGGCCTCCACCTGCACAGTGGCGCTGCCGGAGCCGCCACCGTAGGCATAATAGGCGATGTTGCTGAACAGCTCGTCGATGGCCACGTCGATCTGGACCTGGGCTTTCATGGGGCAGCCCAGTTCCTCCAACTGCTCATTGACAAAATCCGTGACGGCGGGAACGTTTTCAATGGCGGCTTCCACGGTGATCTCTTTCATGCGCAGGCCTCCCTTGTCGGTGATGCTGTTATTATATGCGTTTTTCTCCCGCATTTCAAGAATGTTTCCGGTTTTTTCCCGGCGGTTTACAAAGCCGGCAGAATATGGTATACTCCGGGATAGACGCAATATGCCATTTACAGAACGAAAACGGCAAAACCGGACGTACACGGGAGAGGGGCCTATGCTGGAAAAGCTGAAAGGGATCGAGGAAAAATACGCCCTCCTGCGGGCCAAGATGGACGCGCCGGAGATCTACAGCGACCCGGCCGCCTACGCCGCGCTGGCGCGGGAGGAGCGGGAGCTGGCGCCGCTGGCCGAACAGTGCGCGCGCCTGCGCGCCCTGCGCCGGGACGAGGCGGAGGCGCAGGAGCTGCTGGGCGACCCCGAGCTGCGGGAGCTGGCCCAGGCGGAGCTGGAGGCCGCCAGGGCGGGCATCGCGGAGACGGAGCGTGCGCTGCGGCTGCTGTTGCTCCCGAAAGACCCCAACGACGGCAAAAATGTGATCCTGGAGATCCGGGCGGGCATCGGCGGCGAGGAGGCTGCGCTGTTCGCCAGGGACCTGTACCGGATGTACGCCATGTACGCGGAAAAGCGGGGCTGGGAGCTGGAGCTTGTGAACGTCAACGAGACGGACCTGGGCGGCTTCAAGGAGCTTTGCTGCATGATCCGGGGACAGGGGGCATATTCCCGGCTGAAATATGAGGCCGGGGGCCACTGCGTCAAGCGGGTGCCGGAGACCGAGGCCAGCGGCAGAATCCAGACCTCCACCGCCACGGTGGCGGTGCTGCCGGAGATCGGGGAGGTGGAGTTCTCCCTGGACCCGGCGGAACTGAAGATCGACACGTTCCGCTCCTCCGGCGCGGGGGGGCAGAAGGTGAACAAGACTGAGAGCGCCATCCGGGTCACCCACCTCCCCACCGGAACGGTGGTGGAGTGCCAGGACGAGCGCAGCCAGTACAAAAACAAGGACCGCGCCCTGGCCATTCTGCGCTCCCGGCTCTATGAGCGGGAGCAGCAGCGGCAGGGCGCGGCGGTGGCCGCATGGCGGAAAAGCCAGGTGGGCACCGGGGAGCGAAGCGAGAAGATACGGACCTATTTCTTTCTCCGCAGCCAGGTGGTGGACAACCGGCTGAGCGGGGACGAGCGCGCTTTCCGGCTGGACACCGTGCTCAACGGGGGCCTGGACGGCCTGATCGACGCCCTCACCCTTGCGGATCAGACAGAGCGATTGAAAGGGGAGAGGGAATGAAAACAGAGGATCTTACCCGCGATCTGCACCGGGCGGCGGCGGTGCTGCGGCAGGGCGGGCTGGTGGCGGTGCCCACGGAGACGGTGTACGGTCTGGCGGGCAACGGGCTGGACGGCGCTGCGGTGGACAGGATATACCGGGTAAAGGGCCGGCCGGAGGTAAAGCCTCTGAGCCTGCTGGTGCCGGACGACTGCTGGCTGGACCGGCTGTGCCGGAACGTGCCCTTGGCGGCGCGGACGCTGGCAAAGCGCTTCTGGCCGGGGCCGCTGACCCTGGTGCTGCCCTCCCGGGGCCTGGAGCCGGAGATCGTGCGGGCAGGCGGGAACACGGTGGCACTGCGGTGCCCGGACCACCCGCTGACCCGCTCCCTGCTGTCCATGGCGGGCGTGCCGCTGGCCGCTCCCTCCGCCAACCCCAGCGGGGAGGCCAGTCCGCGGACGGCGGAGGAGGTGCTGGCATACTTTGACGGGCGGATTGAGGGGATTGTGGACGGCGGAGAGAGTTCCCTCGGGCGGGAATCCACGATCTTTGACCTGAGCCGCACCCCCTACCGGGTCCTGCGGGCCGGAGCGCTGCCGGAGGCGGAGATCCTGGCCGCGCTGCGGGCCGGGCTGACCCTGGTGGGCATCACCGGCGGCAGCGGCTGCGGCAAGACCACCGCCCTGCGCACCCTGGAAAAGCGGGGCGCGCTGATCCTGGACGCAGACAGCATCTACCACGAGCTGACCCGCTGCAGCGGCGAACTGAGAGGGGAGCTGACGGAGCGCTTCGGGGACGTGTACAGCGAAAACGGCCTGGACCGGAAAAAGCTGGCCGGGGTGGTGTTCTCCGACCCGGCGGCGCTGGAGGACCTGAATGGCATCACCCACAAGTACGTGCTCTCGGAGATCGAACGGCGGCTGACCGAACACGCCCTGGCAGGCGGGACCATCGCCGCCGTGGACGCCGTCGCTCTGATGGAATGCGGTCTCGGCGCGAAAACCAGCTTCAACGTGGCGGTGACCGCCCCGGCAGAGGACCGGATCACCCGGCTGACCGCCCGGGACGGTATCCCGGCCGAGGCGGCGCGGGCCAGGATCGGCGCCCAGAAGCCGGAGGCGTTTTACAGAGAAAACTGCGACTTTGTCTTACATAACGACGGCGACCGGGCCTCTTTTGAGACGAAGTGCGACGATTTTTTTCAGGAGGTATTACGGGATGTCTGAGGAAAAAAAGACAGAGCAGAGTCAGGAGGAGCTTCTCCGCAAGCAGCTCTTTTACGAGCAGAAAAACGGCTATGACCGGCTCGACACGGCCGAGCGGCTGGTGCTGGAGGCGTACTGCGAGGACTACAAGCGCTATCTCAGCGCATCCGCGACCGAGCGGGAGGCGGTGCGCGAGGCGGTGCTTCTGGCCCGGCAGGCGGGCTTTCGGGAGTTTCTCCCCGGCGCGGAAATCGCCCCCGGGGACCGGCTTTACCGCCTGAACCGGGGCAAGGGCCTGATGCTGGCGGTGGTGGGGCGGCGTCCCCTGAGCCAGGGGGCCACGATCACCGCCGCCCACATCGACTCCCCCAGACTGGATCTGAAGCCCCTGCCCCTGTTCGAGGACGGGGAGATGGCCTTTTTCAAGACCCACTACTACGGCGGCATCAAGAAATACCAGTGGGTGACCATTCCCATGGAGCTCCACGGCACGGTGGCGCTCAAGGACGGCACCAGCGTGGACATCTGCATCGGCAGGGACCCCGACGACCCCCAGTTCACCATCACGGACCTGCTGATCCACCTGGCCTCGGACCAGATGCAGAAAAAAGCCTCGGAGGCGGTCAAGGGCGAGAGTCTGAATCTGCTGGTGGGCGGCGTCCCCTACGCCGGAGAGGGCAAGGAGCGGGTGAAGCTGGCGGTGCTGAGCATGCTCTTTGACAGCTACGGCATCACGGAGGAGGACCTGATTTCCGCCGAGCTGGAGGCCGTCCCCGCCCTGGGCGTCCGGGATGTGGGGCTGGACCGCAGCTTCATCGGCGGCTACGGCCACGACGACCGGGTCTGCGCTTATGCGGAGCTGCGGGCCATCCTGGAGCTGGAGACGCCGGAGACCACCGCCGTCTGCGTGCTGGCGGACAAGGAGGAGATCGGCTCCGTGGGCGCCACCGGCATGCGCAGCTACGCTTTCGACTGCTTTATGGAGGACCTCTGCGAGCCCCAGGGGACCCCCCTGCGCCGCTGCTTTGAAAACAGTCTCTGCGTCTCCGCCGACGTGTGCAACGCCTTTGATCCCCTCTACCCGGAGGTCAGCGAGAAGCGCAACAACGCCAGGGCCAATTACGGCATCGGCATCTGCAAGTACACCGGCGCCCGGGGCAAATCCGGGGCCAACGACGCGGATGCGGAGACGCTGGGCAAGCTGCGGGCCATTCTGGACGGCGCCGGGGTGGTCTGGCAGATGGCGGAGCTGGGCAAGGTGGACCAGGGCGGCGGCGGCACCGTTGCCCAGTTCATGGCGGAGCGGAACATCTCCACCGTGGACGCCGGCGTGCCGGTGCTGAGCATGCACGCCCCCTGGGAGGTGGTGGCCAAGCTGGACTGCTACATGACGGGCAAGGCCATCCGGGCCGTGTACGAGCGCAGTTGACCGGCGGCTTGACACCGCGCACAAAACCCGGTATACTGTTCCAAACCGTTCTAAAGGAGGTCCATTCCATGAATATGACAGAAAACTCCCGGCTCATGATCGGTCTGCGCGAGAAAGGCTGGAGCGATACGGAGATCGTCAATTTCTGCCTGTGGGTTGAGACCGGTGATGAAAAGTATCGCCCGAAAGAGGATGCGAAAATCAAAGGAAACGCTGATTCAATCAACGTGTGCGATTGACGAGCAATTTTTGTGTCCGCCAAGGCGCAAAAAACGCCGCCCGGCTTGATGCCGGGCGGCAAAGCTTTTTCTCGGGTCATTTTATCTGTGCGCCGTTTTTGCAAAGGAAGCGCTGATGAAATCCGGCGAGAGCAGATGTCGAGCAAATTTTCGCCGGATCAAGGCGCAAAAAGTGCAGGAATACCTTGTGTATTTCAAACTTTTTGCAACGCAGAGCCGGCGAAAATTTGCCGGCAGATGCCGAAGACGGATGAATCAGCGTTTCCCAAAGGCTTATCCGGCCTGTGATGCCCTTCGCGCAGCCTCGGCCACATGGGAGGCCAGCACGCTGGTGGTCATGCCGCCCACGCCGCCGGGGACCGGGGTGTAGGCCCGGACGATGCCCTCCGCCTCCTCCTGAATAAGATCGCCGCAGAGCTTTCCCTTTGCCTCGTTCCAGCCGATGCCCACGTCCAGCACCACCTGGCCGGGCCGGAGGTATTCCGCGCCGACGCGCTCCATCTGTCCCGTGGCGGCCACCAGGATGTCCGCCTCCCGGGCCAGAGCGGCCGCGTCCGGGGTTTTGGTGTGGCAGACCGTCACCGTGGCGTTGGCGTGCAGGAGCAGCATTGCGACGGGGCGTCCGATCACCAGGGAGCGGCCCAGCACCACCGCCCGCCGCCCCGCGGGGTCCGTGCCGTAATAGCGCAGCAGCTCCATCACCGCCTGGGCGGTGCAAGGGGGAAAGCCAGTGGGCATGCCCGTGAACACGCCCGCCAGGGAGCCGTCCGTGCAGCCGTCCACGTCCTTTTCCGGGGCAAGCAGCCGTCTTGCCCGCTCCCCGTCCAGATGCTCAGGCAGGGGGCGCAGCATCAGGATGCCGTGGACCGCGGCGTCCCGGTTCAGGTCCTCCAGGGTCCGGAAAAAGCTGCCGCTGTCCACGGTTTCGGGCAGCGTGACGGGCCGGACGGCGATGCCGGTCTGTGCGCAGCGCTTCACCGCTCCCCGCTCATAGCTCAGGTCGCTTTCCCGCTCCCCCACCCGGAGGATCGCCAGGGTGGGGACGACGCCCGTTTCCCGCAGCGCAGCCGCAGCAGCAGCGGTCCTTTCGTCCAGCGCAGCCGCCGCCGGCGCGCCCTTCCACTTCTCCGCCATCGTCAGTCATACCTCCGGTACACGTCCATGAAAATGCGGTCCGCCAGAGCGCCGAACTGCTCCACCCGCTGGTCCACATATTCGTTCAGCCGTTCGGCGTAGGTCCTGTCCTCCATGAGCTTGGTGTTCACCTTGACGTTCACCGCCGCGCCGTACAGCGCCCCCCGGCAGATGGCCGCCCCGGTGGCGGCGTCAGAGCGCACCAGGGCGCTGCCCTTGGCGGCGAAGTCGCCCTGCATGGAGATGACCTCACAGCACAGGTCCAGGATCTCCAGCGGCGCCGCCGCCGCATCCCGGAGGCAGCGCTCCATGATCTCCGGCCGGGCCGGGTCGTCCCCGGGGATGCCGTAGGCCCGGCTCAGCGGCTCAAAGGCCGCGGCGTCCTTCTCCACGCACTCCAGCAGCCGCTGCCGGAGGGTCTCCGCCCGCACCATCAGCGCCCGGATGTCCCGCTCCACCGCGGCGTATTTTTTTTTGCCCACGGTCAGCTCTCCCACCATGCTGCCCAGGGCGACGGCCAGGGCTCCGGCCAGGGCGCTGGCGCCCCCGCCGCCGGGAACGGGGGCGGCGGTGGCAAGCTGTCCCGCGAACTCCGAAATGCTTCGGTTCAGAAAATCCATGCGTTTTCCCCCTGTCCTAACCCGGATAAACCGGAAAAGTGGTCAGTGGTCAGTGGTCAGTGGTTAGTGATATAGACGGATCACAAACCTCCGGATAAAAAGATTTTGCCATTTTGCGAAATCTTTTGGCCATAAGTGGCCTAAAACAGTCCTGAAATCACGCCGTTTTCGTCCACGTCGATTTTTTCCGCCGCCGGGACCCTCGGCAGTCCGGGCATGGTCATGATGTCGCCGGTATAGGCCACGATAAAGCCCGCGCCGGCGCAGACCTTCAGATCGGAAACCTGTACGGTAAAGCCCTCCGGCGCGCCCGGCAGCGCGGGGTCGTCGGAAAAGGAATACTGCGTCTTTGCCATGCAGACGGGCAGGCCGCCGAAGCCCAGCGCCTCGATCTCCGCCGCCTTTTTCTTCGCCGCCGGCAGCATCAGCAGATGCTTGGCGTGATAGACCCGTTTGGCAATGGCGCGGATTTTTTCCTCCACCGGCAGGTCCGGCGCGTAGGAGAACGCAAAGTGATTGGGCTGCCCGCAAAGCCGCACGACCTCCTCGGCCAGGGCCGTCCCGCCCGCGCCGCCTTTCGCCCAGACCTCGCTGAGGACGGCGTTGACGCCCTTTTCCCGGCATTTTTCCTCCACGAGGGCCAGTTCCGCCGCCGTGTCCGTGGGGAAGGCGTTGACCGCCACCGCGCAGGGCAGGCCGAACACCTCCCGGATGTTCTCCACATGGCGCAGCAGATTGGGCATGCCCCGTTCCAGCGCGTCCAGATTCTCCGCGCCCAGTTCCGTCTTGGAAACGCCGCCGTGGTATTTCAGCGCCCGGACCGTGGCGACCACCACTACCGCGGCGGGAGTCAGTCCGGCCATGCGGCACTTGATGTCAAAAAACTTTTCCGCCCCCAGATCCGCGGCGAAGCCCGCCTCCGTGACGGCGTAGTCCCCCAGCTTGAGCGCCATGCGCGTAGCGGTGACGGAGTTGCAGCCGTGGGCGATGTTGGCAAAGGGTCCGCCGTGGATGAATGCCGGGGTCCCCTCCAGGGTCTGCACCAGATTGGGCTTGAGGGCGTCCTTTAAGAGCGCCGCCATGGCCCCCTCTGCCTTCAGGTCGCGGGCGGTCACGGGCTTCCCATCGTAGGTGTAGCCCACGATGATGCGCCCCAGCCGGGCTTTCAGGTCGGGAATGTCGGAGGCCAGGCACAGCACCGCCATGACCTCGCTGGCCACGGTGATCTCAAAGCCGTCCTCCCGGGGAACGCCCTGCATCCGCCCGCCCAGGCCGGAGACGATGTTCCGAAGCTGCCGGTCGTTCATATCGACCGCCCGCTTCCAGGTGATGCGTTTGCAGTCGATGCCCAGGGCGTTGCCCTGCTGGATATGATTGTCCAGCATCGCCGCCAGCAGATTGTTGGCCGCGCCGATGGCGTGGAAGTCCCCGGTGAAGTGGAGGTTGATGTCCTCCATGGGCACGACCTGGGCCCTGCCGCCGCCGGCAGCGCCGCCCTTGACGCCGAACACGGGGCCCAGCGACGGCTCCCGCAGGGCAAGCACGGCATTTTTTCCCAGCCGCCGCAGCCCGTCCGCCAGGCCGACGGAGGTGGTGGTCTTCCCCTCCCCCGCCGGGGTGGGGGTGATGGCGGTGACCAGGATCAGCTTTCCGTCCGGCTTTTCCGCCATGTCCCGCAGCAGCCGGTAATCCACCTTGGCCTTGTAGCTGCCGTACTGCTCCAGATACGCCTCATCCACGCCGGCCAGCGCGGCGATCTCGGTGATCTTCTTCATCCGGCACGCCTGGGCGATTTCGATGTCGGTCAGGTATTCCATATCCGGTCCTCCGTGGCATTGGAATTATATGTTTTTTCGGCACGCAGGGCGCTGCCGAGGGCCTCTCCCAGGCGCACCGGAACTTCCGGGCGGGAGCGGAAGTTCTCCCGCACCCGCAGCCGCCCCGGCTCGGTCAGGAGAATAATCGTAGAGCCGCCGTACTGGAAGCAGCCCTTCTCCTCCCCCCGGCGCACCTCCGCCCGGTCGCGGTCAAGGTTGGCGATCCGGCCCACCAGCATGGCCCCCACCTCCATTTGCAGCAGCGTCCCGAAGCGCTCCGTGCGCAGGAGCGTGTACTCCCGGGTGTTCTCACAGAACACCGGGCGGCGGCGCAGCGCCACCGGCTGAACCGTGTGGTACACGCCCCGGATGCGCCAGGTGGGGCTTTTCAGGCCGGAGGCGGGGTATATGTAGCGGTGGTAGTGGTCCACCCGCAGACGGAACACCAGACAGTTTCCCCCGTCATAGCGCCGGGCCAGAGCGCGGCTGCGCAGCAGGTCCGAGACCCGGTAGAGGCTCTGCTTCACGGGCAGGACCAGATCCTGCGCGATGGGGTACACCGTCAAAAGCCCGTCGCAGGGGGCGAGGAGATGATCCGGGTCCGGGTCCAGGGGCCGCAGCTCGGGACGGATGCGGCGGCAGAAATAGTCGTTGAAGCTATTCCCCGGGTCCGGGAGATAGTCCTCCGGCCGGATGCCGCTGCGGCGGATAAAGGGCGTCACCAGGGGCCGGGAGAGCCGGGAATCCAGAAAGGCCCCCGCCGCAGCCGAAACGCCCCTGCCCGTCAGGGGCTTTAAAAGTACCCTGCCGGGCAGCGTGCCGTAGAGAAATTCCAACAGCTCCATACGTCTCACCTTGCAGTTCCCTACCGTCTGCGGATGTGCAGATAGAGGGCCATCAGGAAAAATTCCGCCGCGCCGATGGCGATCAGAAGGATCAGCGTGCGCCGGCTGGGCTTGCGGATCGTGAACCTGCCCAAAAACAGGCAGCCCACCACCGGCAGCGCCACGAAATAGGCCAGGGAGAAATCCCGGACCGTGAGATAGTTCAGCAGGAGGATCAGCGGGAAAATCAGGGCGGAGGCGGTGACCGGCAGGCCCACATAGCGCTTGTGGCCCTCCTCGTCCGTCCCCTCGTGATGGAGCTCCAGCACATTGAACCAGGCAAGGCGGACCATCGCGGCCAGCACGAAAAACAGCGCGGCGGCAAAATACAGCACGGAGTAGAGCTTGAACACCCCCGCGTCGTTGAACACGGAGACGCGCCGCACCCCGCTGGTCAGCAGGGAGATGGCGATGGCGGCCGGCAGTACGCCGAAGGCAACCAGATCGGAAAGGGAGTCGATCTGCATGCCGAAGCATTTCTCTTTCTCTGTGCGCCCCGGCTTGGAGCGGGCCACGATGCCGTCAAAGGTGTCGCAAAGTCCGCAGAACAGCAAAAAGAAAGAACCGATATAGGGATGTCCCGAGCCGAAGGTGCAGACCATGATGCCGGTGACGGCGCTCAGCAGGGACAGATAGGTCAAAATCACCGTATAGTCGTAGATGCCGATCACTTGGATTCCTCTTTTCTCTTTCGCAGCGCGAGATAGCCCAGCAGGGAGATCAGTCCCCCCAGGGCCATGCAGAGGTAGAAGCTGAAGGTCCGGGAGAGCAGCCCCAGGCGGAGCGCGTTGTCCCGGATGAGAAACTGGCTGAAGCTCTGGTACAGCAGATAGTCCGCCGCGCCCATCCCCCCCGGCAGCGGCAGGAACGAGGAGCCCACCAGCGAAAAGGCGGAGCTTGCCCAGATCTGCGGGAGCAGACCGGGACTGCCGTAGAGCGCCAGGTGGACCAGCGCCGTCACCGTGACCTGGGAGACGCGCTGCAGCAGGGTCAGGAGGAAAGCGCCCGGCAGCAGCCTCCACTTTCCGCGGGTCATGGCGGCGCACTGCTCATATTGCCCCACGATGCGCTCCAATTGCTGCACCCGGGCATCGCCCCTGCGGACAAGGCGGAGCTTCTCCAGAAAACGGATCAGCCGCGTCCCCACGCCCAGCAGCCGCCCGCCCCGGTGCAGCAGCAGATAGAACAGCGCCAGCAGTCCGGTCAGGGCCACCACGCCCGCCAGGATCAGGACCCGGGGCAGGGTGTCCATCACCAGCAGCCCGCGGGGCCAGCAGATGATCGCCAGCACGCAGATGGCCATGGTGGCCTCCGTATAGGCGATGAGATTGACCAGCAGCGTCACGGCCACCACCGCGGCGGGGATGCCGTCGGCATGCATGAAATACGCGCTGGCGGGCTGTCCGCCGGAGGCGGAGGGCGTGATGGCGGAAAAGAAGATGTCCGAGGCGCTGTAGAGCAGGCCGGAAGAACGCCCCATCCGGTAGCCCAGCCCCTTCAGAATCCACAGAAGGGATTCCCCCTCCAGGACGATGAAGCCCAGCATGGCCGCAACGGCCAGCGCCAGCCAGCCCTTGTGGGAATACCGCAGCAGCTTAAGCATCCCCCGCAGGCTCAGGGCGGAGCTCATTCGGAGGATGGTGCGAACCGTCAGCACCATGAGAAGCGCTGTCACGGCGCCCCAGATCAGTTTGTTGTACTTCCGCATACGATGTCTCCAAGCGCGTCAAAAGAGCAACGGGACAGAAAACAGGAGCCGCCGGATGTCCATCCGACAGCCCCCGCTCAAATATTCTACCAGAAAGCGCCGGAATTGACAAGACCGGCTTGTGAAGAATTTGCTGGTATTTTCACAATTTAAAAGCCTTCCCCCGGAGGGGGGAAGGTGGCACGGCGCAACGCGCCGTGCCGGATGAGGGGATATGCGCGCGAAACGCGCCTTTTTTATAACTGCTCCGCCATGTCGTAGATCAGCCGTTCGCTCTTTTCCCAGCCCAGGCAGGGGTCCGTGATGCTCTTGCCGTAGACGCCGCCGCCCACGGCCTGGCAGCCGTCCTCGATGTAGCTCTCCACCATAAAGCCGCGGACCAGCCGCTTCACCTCCGGGCTGTGGCGGCAGGAGTGGAGCACCTCCATCAGGATGCGGGGCTGCTCAAAGGGGTTCTTGCCGCTGTTGGCGTGGTTGCAGTCCACCACCAGGGCGGGGTTTTGCAGCCCCCATTTGGCGTACAGCTCCGTCAGGTACACCAGGGTCTCGTAGTGGTAGTTGGGATGGGTGACGCCCTGGCGGTTCACATAGCCCCGCAGGATGGCGTGGGCGTAGGGGTTGCCGTAGGAGTGTCCCTCCCAGCCCCGGTAGATGAAGTCGTGCTGGTGCTGGGCGGCCATAATGCCGTTCATCATGACGGTCAGATCGCCGCTGGTGGGGTTCTTCATGCCCACGGGGCAGTCCGCCGCGCTGGCGGTGAGCCGGTGCTGCTGGTCCTCCACGCTCCTGGCTCCCACGGCCACATAGCCCAGCAGATCGTCCAGGTACTTGTGGTTCTCCGGGTAGAGCATCTCGTCGGCGCAGGCAAAGCCCGTCTCCCGCACCGCCCGCATGTGCAGCTCCCGGGTGGCGATGATGCCCTTGAACAGGTCCGGCTGCGCGGTGGGGTCCGGCTGGTGCACCAGTCCCTTGTAGCCGTCGCCCGTGGTCCGGGGCTTGTTGGTGTAAATGCGGGGAACGATGAGAATTTTGTCTTTCACCTTCTCCTGCACCGGGGCGAGGCGGGTGATGTAGTCCATCACGCTGTCCTCGTTGTCCGCGGAGCAGGGGCCGATGATCAGCGCCAGTTTTTCGCTTCTGCCGGAGAAAATGGCCTTGAGCTCCGCCAGACGCTTTTCCACGTCCTCCCCCATTTTGCCGGAGAGGGGGTACATCTCCTTGACCTCCATGGGGATGGGCAGGCGGCGCTTGAAATCCATGTTCATCATAAGAATACGATCCTCACTTGTCGAAATACGCACGGCGAGCGGTACTCAGCCGCATCTTCTCCCGCAGGCCCTCCGCGTCACCGGCGGCCAGCAGCTCCCGGAGCGCGCCAAGCTCCCCGATAAACCCGTCCATCTGCCGCAGCAGCTCGTCCTGATTGAGCAGGAACAGCTCGCTCCACATGGCGTCGTTGATGCGGGCGATCCGCGTCAGGTCCCGGAAGCTGTCGCCGGTGTAGTCCGCCAGATGCCGGTTGTCCGTGCATGTCATCAGCGCCACGGCAATGCAGTGGGTGAGCTGGCTGAGAAAACCGATCATCTGATCATGCTCCTCGGGAGAGAGCACGCTGATCCTCCGGAACCCCAGGATGCGCCCCAGGCTCTTGCACCACTCCACCGCCTCCGGGGTGTTTTTCTCCGTGGGGGTGACGATGTAGTTGGCGCCCTGGAAGATGCGGTCGTCGCTGTTCTCCACGCCGGAGACCTCCCGGCCCGCCATGGGGTGGGCGGCGATGAACTCCACGTCCGGCCGCAGCATCTCCTGGATGTCGTAGACAATACAGCGCTTGACGCCGGTGACGTCCGTCAGCATGGCGCCGGGCTTCAGCAGATACTGGTTGTCCCGGACCCAGTTTTTGAACACGCCGGGATAGAGGGCGAAGATCACCGCGTCCGCGCCGCACACCAGCTCCGGGTCGGGAAAGGTGCTGCCCGCGTCGATGATGCCCTGCCCGATCGCGTATTCGACGGTCTCAGGCCGCCGGGCCAGGGCGGAGACGCGATAGCCCAGCCGTTTCAAGGCTCTGGCGTAGCTGCCGCCCATCAGGCCGAGGCCCACGATCAGGATATTGCTGTCAGAAATCCATTTCATAGTCGTTTCCCTCAATTCATAGCGGATGCTCCGCGCTCTCCCTGGAAGGACACCGCGATCCCCAGGCTCCGGAGCCGTTCAAAAAAGTCCGGGAAGCTCTTGTCCACCGCCTCCGCGCCGTTGACCGTCCCGCCCACCCTGGCGCAGAGCAGGCTCAGAGCCATGACGATCCGGTGGTCGTTGTGGCCGTCCAGCGCGCCGTCGGGCGGACGCAGGCCGCTCCCCACGGTAATCTCGTTTTCCGACACGGTGACGGGGACGCCGAACTTCCGGAGCTCCTCGGCCATGACCGCGCCGCGGTCGCTCTCCTTGAGCCGGAGCCGCCGGGTCCCGGTAAACGTTCCTCCCCGGCGGGCGGCGGCATAGGCCAGCAGCACGGGACCGAGATCCGGGCAGTCCGACAGGTCCAAGCGCTCTCTGCCGCCGTCCAGGGCGCGGAAATACGTCTCGCAGACCCGGTCCCCCTGGAGACTGTTCGGGTCCAGTCCCGTCACCGTGACCCCGGGGCCCAGCGCCAGCAGGAAAGCGGCGTTGGACCAGTCCCCCTCCACCGTGACGGCCGGGCGGCTTCCCGCCCGGGCCGGGAGGCGGAAGCGCTGTCTGCCGGGCACGGCGACGGTCCCGTCGTCCAGCCAGCGCGTCTCAATGCCGAAGCGCCGGAGGGCGTCCATCGTCAGCAGGATGTAGCTCCGGCTCTCCACCGGGGCCGCCAGCCGGATGCGGCTGTCCCCCGGCAGGGCGGGCAGGGCGAAGAGCAGACCGCTGACAAACTGGCTGCTCACGTCCCCCGGCAGGGTGAACTCCCCGGGGCGCAGCGTCCCCTCCACGGTGACGGAGGTTTCGGTCTGTTCAAAGCGGATGCCCTTTTCCCGGCAGAGGTCCCGGTAGACCCCCAGGGGCCGTTCCAGCAGCCGGGGAGAGCCGGTGAGGGTGACGGGCGGGCCGGAGAGGCAGAGGGGCAGGAAAAACCGCAGAGTGCTGCCGCTCTCCCGGCAGGGCAGCACCGTCCCCGGCTCCGGGAGGCGGGGAGATTTTCCGTACAGGGTCACGTCCCCGTCCCGCATGAGGCTGTCGATGCCCAGGGCGCTCAGGCAGTCCAGGGTGGCCAGGATGTCCTGGGACGCGGCCACGCCCCGGACCAGGGTCTCTCCCGGACACTGTCCGGCGCACAGCAGCAGCCGGTGGGCCATGCTCTTGCTGGGGGGCGCGGGTGCGGTTCCGGCGGCGGAGGAGGGGCGGATGGTCACGTTCATGTCCGGCTCCTTTCGACGAGCAGGTCCATGGCCTCCGTGTAGCCCGCAAGGCCCCGGCCGGAAATCGTGGCGACGCAGGCGGCGCGGATATAGCTGATCTGCCGGAAGTCCTCCCGGGCGGAGACGTCCGAGATGTGGACCTCCACCGTGGGGATACCCACCGCCTTTACCGCGTCCAGGAGGGCGATGCTGGTGTGGGTGTAGGCCCCGGGATTGATGACAATGCCGTCCGCCGTACCGTAGGCGGACTGGATCTTGTCCACCAGATCCCCCTCGTGATTGGATTGGTACAGCTCCGCCTCCACACCCCGCCTGGCGGCGTGGTCCAGGACAAGGCGGCAAAGGGTCTCATAGCGCTCCGTGCCGTAGATACCCGGCTCGCGGATACCCAGCATGTTCAGGTTGGGTCCGTTGATGACAAGGATTTTCACGGTTTCAGCCTCCTGATGATCTCACGAGCAATGAAATTTGCAATTTCATTGCTCCGTGAAAGGTTGCACTTCGTTCGCGCCGCCGCGGGGGAGCGGCACTCACTCCGTGAGGAGTGTTTTTGGCGAAAACGCGGTTTCCGCCAAAAATGGATTTGATTTATTCGCGCCTGCGGGCGCGAACTCTGCGAGGCAACGAAAGGTTTTTAACCATTTTCGATCATGGATATGATCTCATTTGCCGTCTCCTCCGGCGTGCCGGCGACCGGGACGCGCAGGCCGTTCCAGTCCTCCGCCGCAGCCAGATAGACGGGATAGCGGGTGCGGTACAGGGCCTCCAGCTTCTCCCGGTCGTCGGAGAGGGGGCGGTCCGCCGTGGGCAGCAGCTCCGAAAGCGGCCGGTCCAAAAAGATCAGCTTTCCGCCCCTTTGGATGCTCCGCCGGTTCTCCGTCCGAAGGATGCCCCCGCCGCCGGTGGCGATGACCTGTCCCGGCTCCCGGCAGAGCCGCGCCAGGGTCTCCGTCTCCATGTCCCGGAACCGCGTCTCCCCGTACCGGGAGAAGATCTCGGGGATGGGCATTCCGGCAGAGCGGACGATCTCCGCGTCGCAGTCGAAAAAGGGTCTGCCCAGTTTTTTTGCCAGCAGCCGTCCCAGGGTGGACTTGCCGCTGCCGGGCATCCCCGCCAGCACCAGATTGGTCTTTTCAAAGGCCAGGGCGTCCCGCAGCGGCTCCCACGCCGGGGGACTGTCCGGCGCGCCGGTGAACCAGGCCGCCGCCAGGGCCGCCTGGCAGACCAGCATCCCCAGGCCGTTGCCGGTGTGGGGGATGCCACGCTCCCGGGCCTGACAGACCAGCTCCGTGGTCACGGGGTTGTAGATCACGTCCGCCACGGTGTCCAGCCTCGGAAGCCGGTCCAGATCCACGGGGCAGCTCTCCACGCGGGGGTACATTCCTGCGGGCGTGGTGTTGATGAGTACCTGTGCGCCGCCATAGCGGGCATAGGCCTCCCCGTAGCCGAGCACGTCCCCCTCCCCCGACGGGGTCCGGCTCAGGCGGAAAATCCGCTCCGCCCCCAGCCGCCTTGCCGCCGCCCGGGCTGTGAGGCTGGTGCCGCCGGCGCCGGCGATGAGGACGGTTTTTCCCGTCAAATCCCCCGCGCCGATGGAGCGGAGCAGGGCCATGAGGCCGCCCAGGTCCGTGTTGTGCCCGTAGAGCGCGCCGCCCCGGTTGACGACGGTGTTGACCGCGCCGGTCTCCCGGGCTTCCCGACTCATATCCGCCAGATAGGGGATTACCGCCCGTTTATAGGGGATCGTGACGTTGATGCCGTCAAAGTCCCGCAACCTGAAAAACTCCCCCAGTTTTTCCGGGGACACCTCCATCAGTCGGTAGTCCCCGCCGCCGGGGTAGCCCAGCCGCCGGTGGATCTCCGGGGAAAAGCTGTGGGGAAGCCGCTCTCCCAGCAGTCCGATCTTCATGGACGCTCTCCTCTCAGGAAATCTGTACCGTAGCGCTGGGCCAGGGCGTCGCAGAGCACCAGGGCCGTGACGCTGTCGGCCACCACCCGCGCCCGGTGCAAAATCGCCGGGTCGTGCCGCCCCTTGAGCTCCAGTCTGGCGTCCTCCCCCCTGAGAAAGTCCACCGTGTCCTGGGCCTGATAAATGGAGGGCGTGGGCTTTACCGCGCAACGAAAACGCAGGGGCATTCCGTTGGAGATGCCGCCGTTGATGCCGCCGTTGTGGTTCGTGCGGGTGCGCACCGCGCCGTTCTCCATATAAAATGGGTCGTTGTACTGACTGCCCTTCGCGTCCGCCAGATCGAAGCCGCCGCCGAACTGGACGCCCTTGACGCCGGGGATGGAGAACAGGCCGTGGGCCAGCAGCCCCTCCAGGGTGTCGAACCAGGGCTCCCCCACCCCTGCGGGCAGGCCCGTGACCGCCGTCTCCAGCACGCCGCCCACGCTGTCCCCCGCCTCCGCGGCGCGGGCGATAGCATCGCGCATCCGCTCTCCGGCGTTCTCGTCCAGCACGGCGAAGACCTTTTCATTCAGCGCGGCGATGTCTGAGGCTTCGTCCGGGGAGAACTCCCGGTCCGCCACCCCGCCGCAGCGGGCGATGTGGGTGCCGACGGCGATCCTTTTGCCCCGCAGGGCCAGCAGCGCTACGGCCCCGGCCGCCGTCAGGGCGGCGGTGATCCTGCCGGAAAAGTGCCCGCCCCCCCGGTAGTCCTCGAAGCCGTGGTATTTCATATATGCGGTGTAGTCCGCGTGGCCGGGCCGGGCCAGAGCGCGGGTGGCGGCGTAATCCCGGGAGCGTATATCCTCGTTGGGGACGAGGATGCACAGGGGCGTGCCTGTGGTCCTCCCCTCGAACACGCCGCTGACGATCTGAAAGCGGTCCGCCTCCGCTCTCGCGGTGGAGATCCTGCCGCAGGGCCGCCGCAGGGAGAGCTGACGGGCGATGAATGCCTCGTCCACGGGGATGCCGGGCGCCATGCCGTCCAGCACCGCGCCGATGGCGGCTCCGTGGCTCTCGCCGAACAGCGTCACGCTGACGCCGGTTCCCAGGGTGTTCTTCACGGAGCAGCCACCTCCCGGATCAGGGGGCGCAGGGACTCCGGCGGCACCTCGCGCACCGCGCACCGGCCGGGCTCGTCCACAAATACCGCCGAGACGGTCCCCGCCCCCATCTTTTTGTCGTGGAGCAGGGCGGCGTACACGGCCTCCGGGTCCGCCTGCACCCGGGTGGGCAGGCCCAGCTTTTCCAGCACGGGCAGCAGCCGCGCCCGGACCGGCCGGGAACACATGGGAAGCATCCCCAGGGCCACGCACTCCCCGTGCAAAAGGCCGGTGACGCTCTCGATGCCGTGGCCGATGGTGTGGCCGAAGTTCAAGATCTTCCGCAGGCCGCCCTCGTGCTCGTCTGCCTCCACCACGGTCTTCTTCACCCGCAGGGCCTTGCCGATCACGTCCTCCAGGTCCGCCTCGCCGACGCCCGCCTCGAAGCGTTCAAAGAGCGATGCGTCCGCGATGAGTCCGGCCTTGACCGCCTCCGCCAGCCCCTCGGCCCGGAGCCGGGGGGACAGGGTTTGCAGCGTGTCCGGGTCGATGAGCACCCGGCGGGGCTGCCAAAAGGCTCCGACGATGTTCTTGACCCCGCCCAGGTTCACCGCCGTCTTGCCGCCGATGGAGCTGTCCACCTGGGCCAGCACCGTGGTCGGCACGTTGTAGAAGTCCACGCCCCGCATATAGCACGCCGCCGCGAAGCCCGCCAGGTCCCCCACCACGCCGCCGCCCACGGCGCATACGCAGTCGCCCCGGGTAAAGCCCGCCCGGAGCATGTCCGTCAGCAGCGTTTCCAGTACGGAAAGGCTCTTGCTGCCCTCCCCCTGGGGAACGCAGCGCAGCAGCGGGGCGCGGCACTGGGCCGCGACCGCCGCGGCGTACTCCGCCGGAACGCCCGCGTCCGTGACGATCAGCACCCGGCGGTCAAGGTCCAGCTTTTCCCCGGCGGATGCAAGGCTTTCCCGCTCCAGAATCACGTCATAGCTGCGCGCGCCCAGGTCTACGGTCAGCGCCGTCATATCGTCTCGCCCCCCTGGTGCGCGTTCTCCGGGGCGCTGTAGTGGCCCGCCACCTTCACCATCGGACAGACGCCATGCAGCGCGGAGAGCATTCTGCGGCCGTCCTCGGAGCAGTCGTCCCCCTCCAGCTCCGCGTAAAAATAGTAGTGCCAGGACAGATTCTTCATGGGCCGGGAGCGGAGCACCCGCATGTTGTAGCCGTAGGCGCTGATGATATTGATGGCCTTCGCCAGGCCGCCGGCCTCGTCCTTGACCATGAACAGCAGCAGAAATCCGCCGCCCTCCCGCTTTCCCATCTGCGCCAGGGTCCGGGAGAACACCGCAAAGCGGGTGGTGTTGGTTTCGCTGGCGTTGATCTGCCGTTCCAGGATCTCCAAGCCGTAGCGCTCCGCCGTCTCCGCGCTGGCAATGGCGGCCACGGCGGGGTCCCGCCCCTCCGCCACCTGCCGGGCGGCCAGGGCGGTGTTCTCCGCGCTGCGGGCAGTCAGGCCGTGCTCCCGGATATAGGTCTGGCACTGCTGCAGCGCCTGGGGATGGCTGACCACAGTGCGGATCGCGCTCCTGTCCGCGCCGGGAAGTCCCAGCAGATTCTGGGTCACCGCCAGATCGTAGACGCCGTTCACATACAGGTTCCCGGAGAACATCAGGTCCAGCACCTGACCCACCTCTCCGGCGTAGCTGTTCTCGATGGGCAGCACCGCCGTGTCGCAATCCCCGCTTGCCACGGCATGATATGCCTCCTCAAAGCCGGGGCAGCTCACCGGGGTCCCGTCCGGAAAAATCCTGCGGGCTGCGATGTGGGCAAAGGCCCCCTCCACGCCGCTGTAGGCCACCCGGAGTCCCTCCGTCAGCCGGTGCTGAAAGAGCTTGCTCACATCCATAACGTGCTGCAAAAACAGCATGTAATACTCCCGCAGGACCGGGTCCTCCACCAGCGCTCCGCGGCCTTCCAGCACCCGCGCCTCCTGGGCCGGGTCCTCCACCGGCAGCCCCCGGGCCCGCTTGTATTCCGCCACGGTGTGCACCGCCTCCATGCGCCGGACAAACAGCGCCGCCATCGCCTCATCCGCCTGGCGGATACGCTCTCTCGCCTCGTTCAGTTCCATTTTTTCACCTCACAGGATCCGTTCCATCCCCGTTTTCTGGGGCGCCATGCCCAGCCTTTCGTAGAAAGCTTTCGCCCCAGGATTGCATTCCCACACGTTCAGCTCCACGTTGTAGCAGCCTTTCTCCCGGGCAAAGGCCAGCACATGGTCGTAGAGCGCCTTACCGATATGCTTGCCCCGCAGGTGCTCGAACACGCAGATATCGTCGATATACAGGGTCTTCACCCCGGTGAACAGCCTGTCGTTGCCGTGCTGATGCAGGACGCAGAAGGCGTGGCCCTGCACCCTGCCGGCCTCGTCCACGCTGACAAAAACCGGCTCCGTCCCGTCCCGGAGCTTTTCCCGCAGCTCCTCCGCGGTGTATTTGGTGGTTGGCCCCCGGAACAGGTCCGGCCTGCCCAGATGGTGGACCATGTTCACCTGCACCAGCAGGTCCAGAATGGCGGGGATGTCCCGTTCCTCCGCCCGGCGGATGTTGCTCATGTGCGTCCTCCTTTCACGCGCCTGAAAATGAAAAACCGCCCCTGTCCTGCGGGACAGGGGCGGCATTACCTGCAAGCTTGCTTCGCACCTATCGCGTTCGGACAGCTTTCGGGGAATGGGTATTATAAGCAAAGCCCCCAAAAAAGCGGGCGAACGCAAACGGAAAGAGGGGCGCACAAATCCGGGTCTGCATCTGGCTGGTCATGGAAGCGGCCTCCTCTCGCTTTGCTGTGCTAAAGCATTGATGTGGCTCATACCATAGCACCCCGCGGGAAAAAAGTCAAGAAAAAAATGCGGGTAACTGTTTAGATACCCTCGTTGCCTCGCAGAGTTCCGCCGCGCACGGCGGAATAAAGTCCAATCCATTTTCGGCGGAAACCGCGTTTTCGCCGAAAATACTCCTCGCGGAGCGAGTGTGCCCTCCCCCGCAGGGCGCGCTCGCGTAGCGCAACCCTTTTAACTGTTCAGAACCCACAGGGTTCTGAACAGTTACAAATGCGGAATACCGGGATTTTCGGAAACCGTTGCAAAGAACGGGAAAACTATGGTACAATAAACCCGTCTCCCCCGGGGGAGAGCTTTAACGGAAAAGAGGCAACGCCATGGAAATGAGAGTATTGGCGGTGGGCGACGTGTGCGGAAAGGCGGGGATCGACCATCTGCGCAGGTGCCTCCCGGAAATCACAAAGAAGTACCGCATCGACTTCACCGTCGTCAACGGGGAGAACGCCAACGTGGTCGGGGTGACGCCCGGCCAGTGCGAGGAGATGTTCTCCGCCGGGGCGGACGTGATTACCCTGGGCAACCACACCTGGACGAGGACGGAGATGCGCGACTACCTCAAGCGCTCCACGCGGGTGCTGCGCCCGGCCAACTACGCCCCCCAGTGTCCCGGCATCGGGGCTGCGGTGTACGACACGCCCTTCGGGCCGGTGCGGGTCATCAACATGATGGGGCGCTTCACGCTGGACGCCAACACGGACAACCCCTTTGTGGTCATGGACGGCATCGTCAGCGCGGAGGACATCCCCATCACCCTTGTGGACTTCCACGCCGAGGCCACCAGTGAAAAGCTGGCCATGGGGTACTATCTGGAGGGCCGGGCCAGCGCGGTCTGGGGCACCCACACCCACGTGCAGACCTCGGACTGCCATGTGCTGGAGGGCGGCACCGGCTATATCACGGACCTGGGCATGACCGGGCCGGGACGCAGCGTGCTGGGCATCGACGTGGAACAGAGCATCGGCAAGTTTTTAGGCGACCCGCCCCGGCGCTACAACCCCGGCGGCGGGCGGTGTAAAATGGAGTGCGCGGTGTTCGCCATCGACAGCGAGACGGGGCGGTGCCTCTCCGCCGAGGCGCTGCGGGTGGAGTGACGAAGCGGCGATGGAAATTCTGATCGCATGCCTGCTGATTGCATCGCTGGCGGTGGGGGCGGTCTGCCTTGTGCTGCTGCTGCGGATAAACAGGCGCAGCCGCCCCATCGACGAGCGCGCGCTGTCCGAGCGCGTGGCGGACCGGACCGCGGACGAGGTATCGGAGCGGCAGGAGGTGCGCCTCACCGGCCTGAAAGCGGAGCTTTTGGCGGAGAACCGGGCCTCCCGGACGGAGACGGGGGCCATGGTACATACCACCATGTCCGCGGTATCCGACTCCCTGACCGCCAGCGTGAACCAGCAGTTCCGCACCTTTTCCCAGCAGAGCCTGGCAAGCCTGGAGGGCATCCGGGCGGAGGTGAAAGGCCGGCTCGACTCCCTGCAGCGGGACAACCACGCCCAGTTGGAGCGGATGCGGGAGACCGTGGACGAAAAGCTCCAGAAAACTCTGAACGAGCGGATCACCGACTCCTTCCGGCTGGTGAACGAGCGGCTCCAGGAGGTCTATACGGGCCTCGGGGAGATGAAGACCCTGGCAAACGGCGTGGGAGACCTGAAAAAGGTACTGAGCAACGTGAAGACCCGGGGAATTCTGGGAGAATACCAGTTGGGCGCGATTTTGAGCGAGATCCTGAGCCCCGAGCAGTATGAGGAGAACGTGGTGACAAAGGCAGGCTCAACCCAGCGGGTGGAGTTCGCCATCCGCCTTCCGGGGGAGGACGGCAGTCCCGTGTATCTGCCCATCGACGCCAAATTTCCGGGGGACACCTACGCCGCCCTGCTGGACGCCTACGAGTCCGGGGAGCCGGAGGCGGTGGCCTCAGCCCAGCGCGCTTTGGAGCAGCGGCTGAAAAGCGAGGCAAAGGACGTCCGTGACAAGTACGTGGACCCGCCCAATACCACGGACTTCGCCATCCTGTTCCTGCCCTTTGAGGGCCTGTACGCCGAGGTGACGCGGCTGGGTCTGGTGGACGTGCTGCAGCGGCTCTACCGGGTAAACATCGCCGGGCCCACCACCTTTGCCGCCCTGCTGAACAGCTTGCAGATGGGCTTTCGCACCCTGGCCATCCAGAAGCGCTCCGCGGAGGTCTGGACCCTGCTGGGCGCGGTGAAGACGGAGTTCGCCTCCTTTGAAAGCGTGCTGTCAAGCGTGCAAAAGCGCATCGAGCAAACCGGCGCGGAGCTGGACAAGCTGGTGGGCGTGCGCACACGAAAGATCAACAGCAGCCTGCGGAGCGTGTCCGCCCTCCCCAGCGAGGAGAGCGCCCGCCTTCTGGGCGAAGGGGCGGAGCATCTCCCTGCGTCCGCTCCCGAGGAGTAAGCCGAAGGCACACCTCTTTAAAGCCTTCCCCTCGGGGGGAAGGCTTTAAAAGGAATCCCCCGCCGAATCGGTCAGCACCGCCATGACCAGCTCCGTGCCGGGGTAGTAGTGTTCCAAAATCTCCCCGTAGCTTTTCCCGGCCTTCGCCATGAGGTTTGCTCCGTGCTGGCTCATGCCCATGCCGTGGCCGTAGCCGCTGACGCGGAAAAGGAAGCGCTGCCCCTCCCCGTCCCAGGCCAGGGTGAAATCCGTGGAGCGAAGGGAGAACATCTGCCGCAGGGTCTGGCCGCTGACGGACGCCCCGCCGATCACCGCCTGGGACACCCGTCCCGCGCCGTCCAGCGACACGGTCCCCACCCAGGAGGCGGGGTCGTCCTCCGGAAGCGATGCCTCCGGCACCGTTCTGGTGACCGTGGCGGCAAAATCCGCCGCACTGACCTCCACGGTGGTGCAGAGGTTCTGCACAGTCTCTGGCGTCTCCGGCGTGCTGACGCTGACCAGATACGGCAGGGCAGTCCCCAGGGCCGCTCCGTCCTCCGTCACATCCAGGGAGGAGGCGTGGAACACCGTCAGGGCCGGCTCGTCCTCCCAGACCAGATACTGACCGTCGGTGGCGGCGGCCGCGGCGGAGAGCTTTTCCATGTAGACGCCGTAGTTCTCCCCCCAGCGGGAGCGTAGATGCTCCTCCGTCTCCAGGGCGGCGCAGCAGCCCGGGTCAGAGCAGACATCAGCCTCCGGGTGGGCCGCTTTCCGATTGGCACGATAGCGCAGCGCGTAGGTGCGCAGGGCCACTGCCTGGGCTTTCAGCGCCTCGTCCGAAAAGGCGGCGGGCATCTCCGCCGCCATCGCCAGGGGGAGATACTCGGCCATGGTCATCTCCGTGATCTGCGCCTCCGTCTGCACCGCCAGGACCACGGAGCCGTCCAGCACCTGAATGTCGGAGCGGTCCCGGACCGGCGCGGCGGCGGCCGGAGCGGGCGGCGCCTCCGGCGTTTCCTGCGCCCCAAGCCGGGGCGGAGAGAGCAGCACCGGCAGCAAAAAGCCGACGCCGGTCACCAATATGGACAGCAAAAAGGACTGTTTCATGGGGGAAACCTCCAAAGCGCGACATTTGCGCCCTTGACGGATGGAGCGCAAGGGTATAAAATAGAAGCTCGAAGGAAACGCGGAATAAATCCCCGCGCACGCCTGGCGGCAAATTTTGCGCCCGCCTGCGTTGCAAAAGCCTTGAAATACACAAAGTATTCCTGCGGTTTTTGCGCCTTGGCGGGCACAAAATTTGCTCGCCAATCGCACACGTTGCTTTCATCAGCGCTTCCCTAAATCATTTCTATTTGGACGGGCTTTCGATTATGCAAAAAAACGCGATGACAATCACGCTGTCCACCCTTGTGATGGGCATTTTCGGCGCTTTTCTCCGCTGGCTGCAAAACGTGGGCATCTATGAGCAGGACACGGGCCTGGCGATCCGCGGGGCGGGTATCAGCGCGGCGGTGCTGATCTTCACGCTTCTGGTCCTGGCTTTGCAGATCGGGATCGCCTGCTTCTGGCTCCGGGAGACCAACCGGCTCCAAAGCGCGGAGGAGGCGTTCCACACGGACAGGATACTCCCGATCCTCCTGGGCTGGCTGTGCTGCGCCGTCTACGCGGTGGGCGGCATCATGCTGATGTTCTCCGCGGGCAGCACCGCCATGCCCGTCATGCAGCGGCTGCTGGGGGCGTTCGCCATCGTGGCGGGGGTGTGCTTCCCGTTCCTGCCCAGCCGGATCAAATATGAGGGAGCCAGCCAGCTCGGCAAGCAGATGACAAGCAGTCTGCTCTCCCTGTTCTTCTGCTTCTGGCTGGTATACAGCTACCGCTCCGGCGCGCAGGTCCCCTCTCTGTGGACCTACGCGCCCGAGATCGTGGCCCTCTCCGCCGGGGCATTGGCTTTCTACTACGTCTGCGGCTGGTGCTTTGGCCGGGTCCGGCCCAAAATCAGTCTGATTATGCTGCAATTCGCCGCGTTTCTCTGCATCGCCGTCCTGCCGGACGACCGGAACCGGGCCGTCACCCTGCTGTTGATCGCCGCCGCCGCCATGCTGCTCATGCTGGAGTATCTTTTCGTCAACAATCTGCTGCGGACCGAGCCCGCGCCGGCGGAGGAGTGATTGAATTCGTTTCGCGCTGCGGCGCGAAATTCTGCGAAGCAACGGGGAAAGTATTGAAAGGATAATTGATGTGAGTATCAAAAACGCTGCAAGCCCGCGGGCTTGCAGCGTTTTTGATGATGCGGAAAGCTCTGTCAGCGTCTGTCGTTTCACGCCTCGTCCGTCAGCTCTCCCTTTGCGGTGACCGCGGCGGGGCCGGTGAGCCAGAGATTTTTCAGCCTGTCCCCCTCGTATTCCAGGTCCACCCGCAGCGTGCCGCCCTCCATCTCCGCGGTGACGGAGGACTCCGTCAGTCCCAGGGCGTGCAGAGCCCAGACCGTGGCCCCGGTGCCTGTGCCGCAGGCATAGGTGAAATCCTCCACCCCCCGCTCATAGGTCTTCAGGCGGATGCGGTCCCGGGCTTTGATCTCATAAAAATTCACGTTGGCCCCCCGGGGAAAGGCGGCGTGGAAGCGCAGTTCCCGGCCCAGGGCCCGGAGCGCGCCGGTGTCCGCGTCCTCCGGCAGGGCGACCGCCGCGTGGGGGATGCCGGGACAGCCCAGCTCCACATAGGCGCAGCGGTATTCCCGCCCGCCCGCGGTCACGGCCATGTCCAGTCTCGCGTTTCCCGGATCGTTGAGCCGGACCCGCCAGAGCCCTCCGGCCTCCCGGTAGCCGGTGACCAGGCCCGCCGTGGTCTCCACGCGCACGGTCTCGCCGCCAAGGCCCGCCTCCCAGCCGAAGCGGGAGACGCACCTTGCCCCGTTGCCGCACATCTCCCCCACGCTGCCGTCGGAGTTGAAGAACAGCATTTTGAAATCCCCTTCGCCCTCCGCCGGACGGACCACCATCATGCCGTCGGCTCCCAGGCTCAGCCGCCGCCGGCACACGCGCCGGGCCAGCTCCGGCAGCGTCCCGTCCGGCAGCGCCCGCTCCAAATCCGGGATCAGCACAAAATCGTTGCCGGCCCCATGCATTTTCCAGAATTTCACGGTCAGCGCCCCCTTTGCGCCTATTCTATCACGGAAAAACGCGTTTGTACAGGGCGCTTGAAAATGAGAAAAATAGCTTGCATTTCCCGCCGCTGTCTGCTATAATTCCTCTGCGTCTTGTAACGGCGGCGCTTTGCCGTACTCAAGGCAGCTTTGAAAAACAGGAGAGCATCACCATGAAAAACGGTATCCATCCGGATTATCAGCCCACCACCATCCGCTGCGCCTGCGGCAATATCATCGAGACGGGCAGCACCAAGAAGAACATCACCGTTGAAATCTGCTCTAAGT
Source organism: Oscillospiraceae bacterium (assembly GCA_017455015.1). Taxonomy (GTDB): domain Bacteria; phylum Bacillota; class Clostridia; order Oscillospirales; family Oscillospiraceae; genus RGIG7114. The sequence goes on from JAFTBW010000073.1 coordinate 26,945, forward strand.
GCCACCCGTTCTACACCGGCAAGCAGAAGCTGGTTGACACCAGCGGACGGGTCGATAAGTTCAACAAGAAGTACGGTCTGTAATCCGGTCACGGTCGGTCATATCGCCAAAAAACGCCGCTGCCTCCCGCTTTGGAGGCGGAGGCGTTTTCGGTTTTTCCACTCTTTTCCCCTGTTTCCGGTTCATTTCCTTGACATTGGGCGGAAAAACCGATATGATACTTATTTAAGAGCAAGCCTTTGTTTCCAAACCCGAAAAGGAGTGAACGCATATGCCGAACTGCAACCACGGCGCGGTGGATCTGACAAAGCTGGAACCGACGCTGGAGGAGTATGCCTCCGTCAAGGGCAGCCTGATCACCGTCCTGCAAAAGACTCAGGAGATCTACGGTTACATCCCCATTGATGCCGTGTACCGCATCTCCGAGCGCACCGGCCTCAGCCCGGCCAGGATCCTGGGCGTGGCCACCTTCTACTCCCAGTTCCGCTTCCAGCCCATCGGCCAGAACCTCATCATGCTCTGCAAGGGCACGGCCTGCTATGTGAACGGCGCGGAGCGGATTCTGGACGCCGTCACGGACGAGCTGGGCATCGGGGACAACCAGACCACGCCTGACGGCCTGTTCTCCCTGAGCGTGGTGGCCTGCCTGGGCTGCTGCTCCCTGGCTCCGGTGATGATGATTAACGACCGTACCTACGGCTCTCTGACGCCGGACAAGGTCAGACAGATCCTGCGGGACATCAGAAAGGAGGCGGAGGCGCAATGAGCGTGAGAATCGTTGTCGGCGAAGGAAGCTGCGGCCTGGCCGCGGGAGCCGCCGCTGTCTATGACGCCATCAAAGAGAAGCTTTCCCCGGAGAGCGGGGCGAAGCTCTCCATCACCGGCTGCGTGGGCGCGTGCTTCCTGGAGCCCATCGTGGACGTGTATGAGGAATCCGGCGCGCTGCACCGCTGCGTCCGGGTAACTCCCAAGGACGCGGAAAACATCGTCTCCGCCGCGGAGAGCGGCGACTGGTCAAAGCTTTCCGGCGTTGCCATTGCGCCGGAGGACGAGGGCTTTCTGAGCAAGCAGACGCGCATTGCCCTGCGGCACTGCGGCGTCATCGACCCGGAGAGCATCGACGACTATCTGGCCCACGAGGGCTATCAGGCGCTGGAGAAGGTCCTGAAAACCATGTCCCCCGAGGACGTGATCGCCGTCGTCAAGACCTCCGGCCTGGCCGGGCGCGGCGGCGCGGGCTTCCCCACCTGGTTCAAGTGGAACGCCGCCCGGCAGAGTCCGGGGACGGAGAAATACCTGATCTGCAACGCCGACGAGGGCGACCCCGGCGCGTTCATGGACCGGGCCGTCATCGAGTCCGACCCCCACAACCTGATCGAGGGCATGCTGATCGGCGCTTACGCCATCGGGGCCGGCGAGGCCGTGGTCTACGTCCGGGCGGAGTACCCTCTGGCCATCGTCCGTCTGACGGAGGCCCTCCGGCAGGCCCGGGAGCGGGGTTACCTGGGCAAGAACATCCTGGGCACGGACTTCTCCTGCGACATCCGCATCAAGGCCGGGGCCGGCGCGTTCGTCTGCGGCGAGGAGACCGCCCTCATCGAGTCTCTGGAGGGCAGCCGCGGCATGCCGCGCCTCAAACCCCCCTTCCCCGCCGCCGAGGGCTACTGGCACAAGCCCAGCAATATCAACAACGTGGAGACCTACGCCAACGTGAGCTGGATCATCTTGAGCGGCGGCGAGGCTTTTGCCGCCATGGGCACGGAGAACAGCAAGGGCACCAAGGTCTTTGCCGTCACCGGCAAGGTGAAGCGGGGCGGCCTCGTGGAGATCCCCATGGGCAAGACGTTGCGGGACGTGATCTTTGACATCGCCGGCGGCATCCGCGACGGCCGGAGGTTCAAGGCCGTGCAGCTCGGCGGACCCAGCGGCGGCTGCGTCCCGGAGAGTCTGCTGGACACCGTCATCGACTACAAGAGCCTCCAGGCCACGGGGGCCATCATGGGCTCCGGCGGCATGGTGGTCATGGACGAGAGCACCTGCATGGTGGGCATCGCCAAGTTCTTCCTGGACTTTACCACCAAGGAGAGCTGCGGCAAGTGCGTCCACTGCCGCATCGGCACCAAGCGCCTGGGCGAGATTCTGACCCGCATCGTGAACGGCGAGGGGCGCGAGGGCGACATCGAGCTGCTGGAGGAGCTGTGCGTCTCCGTCAAGGACGGCGCGCTCTGCGGCCTGGGGCAGACCGCCCCGAATCCGGTGCTGAGCACCATCCGCTACTTCCGGAACGAGTATGAGGCCCACATCCGGGACAAGAAATGTCCCGCCAAGGCCTGCCCGGCCCTGCTGACCTACGCCATCGACCCCGAAAAATGCGTGGGCTGCTCCGCCTGCTCCAAAAAGTGCCCGGTCAAGGCCATCTCCGGCGAAATCAAGAAACCGTTCAAGATCGATCCCGACAAATGCATCCGCTGCGGCATGTGCCTGAACACCTGCCGCTTCGGCGCGGTGAACGTGGACTAAGGGGGGCGTGGAAATGTCTGAAATCAAGCTGACCATCAACGGAGTGCCCTGCGCGGGTCAAACCGGCGAGACCATCCTGGACATCGCAAAGCGTAACGGCATCGACATCCCCACCCTCTGCCACGACGGCAGCGTGGCCCACTACGGCGCCTGCGGCGTCTGCGTGGTGGAGGCGGAGAATTCACCCAAGCTGCTGCGGGCCTGCTCCACCCTGGCCGCGGACGGCATGGTCATCAACACGGAGGGCGCGCGCTGCGTTCAGGCCCGGAGGATCGCCCTGGAGCTTCTCATGAGCGACCACGACGGCGACTGCATGGGGCCCTGCCGGCTGGCCTGTCCCGCCGGCACCGACTGCCAGGGCTACGTGAAGCAGGTTGCCCTGGGCAACACAAAAGAGGCCGTGCGCATCGTCAAGGAGCGGCTGCCCCTGCCCGCCTGCATCGGCCACGTCTGCCCCCACCCCTGCGAAAAGGACTGCCGCCGCGGTCTGGTGGAGGAGCCCATCTCCATCGCCGGCATCAAGCGCTACATGGCGATGGATATGCTGGACAAGACGGACAAGTGGCGTCCCGAACGGGCAGCGGCCACCGGCAAAAAGGTGGGCGTCATCGGCGGCGGCCCGGCGGGTCTGACCGCGGCCTACTACCTCGCCCTCAAGGGCCACGACGTGACCCTGACCGAGCAGATGCCCAAGATGGGCGGCATGCTGCGCTACGGCATCCCCGAGTACCGGCTCCCCAAGGCCGTGGTGGACGCGGAGATCGCCGAGATCGCCGAGACCGGCGTGAAAATGGAGAACGGCGTCGCCATCGGCAGGGACATCTCCTTCGCCGACTACCGGGCGAAGTTTGACGCGGTGGTCCTGGCCATCGGCGCATGGAAGAGCTCCCCCCTGGGCTGCGCCGGTGAGGAGCAGGAGGGCGTGTACGGCGGCATCGACTTCCTGCGCTCCGTGGCGCAGGGCGCTCCCCTCGACATCGGCAGGCGCGTGGCCGTCGTGGGCGGCGGCAACACCGCCATGGACGCCTGCCGCACCGCCGTGCGCCTGGGCGCGGAAAAAGTCTATATCGTCTACCGCCGCACCCGGAACGAGATGCCCGCCAACCCCGAGGAGATCGAGGAGGCCATGGAGGAGGGCGTGGAGTTCAAGTTCCTCACCAACCCTGCCGAGGTCCTGGGGGAGGACGGACGCGTCAGGGCCGTGAAGCTCCAGGTCATGGAGTTGGGCGAGCCGGACGCCAGCGGGCGGCGGAGCCCGGTGCCCGTGGAGGGCAAATTCGAGACCCTGGACGTGGACAGCGTCATCGCCGCCATCGGCCAGAAAGTGAACGTCAGCGGCTTTGACGGCGTGGAGCTGAACCGCCGGGGCATCATCGCCGCGGACGAAAGCACGTTCCGCACGAACCTGGAGGGCGTCTTCGCCGTGGGCGACGCCACCAACCGTGGCGCGGACATCGCCATCGCCGCCATCGGCGAGGCCGGCAAGTGCGCCGACGTGGCGGACAGCTACCTGAAAGGGGCCGTCGTCCCCTACCGGAAGCCCTTTGTCAGCCGCCGGAAGGTCACCGCCGAGGACTATAAGGACCGGGAGAAAAAGCCCCGGGTCCGCATCGAAAACCGCCCCGCGGAGGAGCGGCGGCGGGACTTCAAGCCCGTCAACAGCGGGTTTGACGCCGAGGAGGCCATGAAAGAGGCCTCCCGCTGCCTGGAGTGCGGCTGCCACGACTACGGCGATTGCAGCCTGATCCGCCACGCGAACCGCTATCCCATCGACCCGGAGCGGCTGGCCGGTCAGAAGCGCAAGCACGACAGCGAGACGCGTCTGGCGGTCATTGAGCGGGACAACGGCAAGTGCATCCTCTGCTCCCTGTGCGTGCGCGTCTGCGACGAGGTGGCAAAGGAGGGCCTGCTGGGCCTGGTGGGCCGCGGCTTCGGCACCGTCATCAAGCCGGAGTTCCGGGACACAGACCGCATCAAGGTCTGCGCAAGCTGCGGCAAGTGCGTGGCGGCCTGCCCCACCGGCGCGCTGAAAATGCTGAAATGATCCTCCCCGGCCCTCCCCCCTTCCGGGGGGAAGCCGGGAGAAGCACCGCTACATTCCTGTACGCGGAGAAAGCCCCCCGGCTTTGTCCGCGTACAGAACTATTGTAAGAATTTGAGGTGAGGCCCGTGGGCAAGTCCGGACTTGACATGACGGAGGGGCGCGTGATGCGCTCCCTGCTTGCGTTTTCCATCCCCGCGCTGCTGGCAAATATGCTCCACCAGGTCTACACGCTGACGGACAACATCATCGTAGGCCGCGTTTTGGGGCTGGAAGCCCTGGCAGCGGTGGGCGTGACCACGCCCGTGATCATGCTGCTGGGCTCGCTGATCTTTGGCATCAACAACGGCGTCACGATCCTGCTCTCCCAGGCCTACGGCAGCCGGGACATCCCCCAGATGCGCCGGAGCTTTTACAACAGCCTGTACCTGGGGCTGCTGGTGGCGGCGGTGATGGCGGCGCTGGGCACGGTGCTGCCGGTTCCGGTCCTGAAGCTCATCGGCACGCCGGAGGGACCGCTGCGCGACGCGGCAAGCTACATCCGCATCAGCTTTTTCACCTCGTTCTGCCCCATGCTGTACTTTCTGTTCTCCTGCGCGTTCCGGGGCATGGGCGACAGCCGGACCGCGCTGTACTGCATGATCGTCTCTGTCACCGGCAACGTGTTTCTGGACCTCCTGTTCGTGGCGGTGTTCGGCTGGGGCGTGGCGGGCTCCGCCTGGGCCACCGCGCTGGCGCAGTTTTGCGCCACGGCGCTGGCCGCGGTGCTGCTGTTCCGGAAGTACCCGATCATCCGGCCACAGCCGGAGGATTGGAGGCCGCAGGGCGCGATTTTGAAACGCATCGCCGGGCTTGCCATCCCCATCGCCCTGCAATCGGCCTTTATCAACCTGGGCAGCCTCGCGGCCCAGGCCGCAGTCAATCTGTTCGGGGAGCTGGTCATGGGCGCTTACACCGCGGCGGGCAAGATCGGCGCGCTGGCGCTGCTGCCGCTGGAATCCCTGGGCAGCTCCCTGTCCGTCTTCACCGGACAGAATTACGGCGCAAAAAAAGCCCCTCGCATCCGGGCGGGCGTCCGCGCAGGGCTGCTGCTGCAGCTTCTGTTCTCCACGGCGCTGGCCGTGCTGCTGGCGCTGTTCGGGCGGCAGTTCACCGCCCTGTTCCTCACCGATCCGCCGGCGGAGATGCTGGACATCTCCTTCTCCTATCTCATGATTACGGCGGTCCCGGGCATCCTGGCCGGTGTGATGTTCGTCTACCAGCAGGCCCTTCGGGGCGTCGGACTGGTCCGGGATTCCATGTACGGGGGCTTTGTGCAGCTCGGCGTGAAGATCGCCGTGGTTCTGATCGGCGCGATGGCCCTGCGCAGCCTGAACGTCATCTGGCTGGCCTGGCCCCTGTCCTACATCGCCGGCGCGGTCTTCGTCTGGCTGCGCGGCCGGCGGAGCCCCTGGATCATGGGCTCAGCGCAAAAGGAGGCGGTGCAGCGTGGAGCATAATACACCCGTCAGGCAGAAAATTCTGGCGGTCTCCGGCGTCAAGAACTCCGGGAAAACCACCTTACTGGAAAAGCTGATCCCCGCCCTGGCCCAGCGGGGAATCCGTACTGCGGTCATCAAGCACGACGGCCACGGCTTCGCCGCCGACCGGGAGGGGACGGACACCTGGCGCATGCTCCGCGCCGGGGCCGCCGGCGCGGCGATCTACGACAGCGGGAAATTCCAGGCGGTCAAATACGCCCCTGTGACGGAAGCGGAGCTGATCGCGCTGTACCCGGAGGCGGAGCTGATCCTGCTGGAGGGCTTCAAGTGGACAGGCTACCCGAAGATCGAGGTCTGGCGCAGGGACAATTCCCCCGCGCCCGTCTGCGACAGCGCTTCGCTGCTCGCCCTGGTGACGGACGGGGAGAGTCCGTTTCCCGGCGTCCTGGTCCTGGGGCCGGAGGATACGGAGGGACTTGCGGAGCTGGTCTGCCGTTTTTTGCGGGAGGAAAAACAGGAGGAATGAAAGATGGCTGAAACGGAATACACCGAGATCATCCGGCTCCGGGAAAAACAGTATGTTTTCCGCCAGGGGGACCCCGGAGACTGTATGTATGAGATTCTGAAAGGGAGCGTCGGCATCTATTCCGGGACCGGCGGGGGTTCTTCCGGGCAAAAGCTGCTGACAGAGCTGGGAGAGGGGGACTTTTTCGGCGAGATGGGCATGGTGCGGGGCTTTCCGCGCTCCTCCTCGGCCATGGCGCTGCGCCCGGGCACGGAGCTGCGTGTGATCGCCTGGGACACGCTGGCCCGCTATTTTGAAACGCAGCCCTCCCGGATCGTCCAGATCATGCAGCATATCAGCAACCGCCTGGCGGAGCTCACGGACGACTACATGGACGCCTGCCGCGCCATTGACGCGCTGAGCCGGGAAAACAAGGTGCTGCGGAACGTCCTGGAGCGGGAGGTCAAGCCCTCCGCCGTGGCGCGCGACCGTCTGGCGGCGCTGGACGGGCCGGATCAGTACACCGACGCCGGCTATCAGCGGCACCTGGAACGCTATCAGAGCTTCGCCGCAAGCCGGTCCGAAAAAGAATCGAACTGCGTATGAACGGGCATTGAACGGTCTTTTTCACAAAAAGTGCGCGGGAGCATCCGGTTTCGGAACGTCTCCCGCGCATTTCTCATTATTACATCAGTCCTGGATCAAAATCTCCAGCGTCTCATACAGGTGCTCCGGCTCCACCGGCTTGCTGAGGTGGGCGTTCATGCCCACCTGCAGGGAGCGCTGCACATCCTCGTCAAAGGCGTTGGCCGTCATGGCGATAATGGGGACGGTCTTCGCGTCGGCTCGCGGCAGGGCGCGGATGGCGGCGGTCGCCTCAAGGCCGGTCATCACGGGCATGCGCACGTCCATCAGGATGGCGTCGTAGGTGTTCTCCGGGCTGTTCTGGAACATCTCCACCACAATCTGTCCGTTCTCCGCGTGATCGACCTCCATCTCCCGCATCCCCAGCAGCTCTTTCATGATCTCCGCGTTGATGAGCATGTCCTCGGCCAGCAGAATGTGCTTTCCGGTCAGGTCCGCCCTGTGGACATCCTCATGGCTGACGCTCTTCCGGGCGATGGCAAGCTGGAACTCCTCCAGCACCCCGGACGCGAACAGGGGCTTTGACATGAAGCTGTCCACGCCGGCGGCGATGGCGTCCTCCATGACATCGTCCCAACTGTAGGCGGTCAGGATGATGATGGTGCTCTCCCCGTTGTACAGCTCCCGAATGGCCCGGGTGACCTCCACGCCGTCCTGCTCCGGCATCCTGAGATCCACCAGGATCAGATTGTAGGCCTCCCTGCGGGCGTGGGCCAGGCGGAGCATCTCCATGGCCTCCCGTCCGCTGTAGCAGGAGTCGGAGACGATGCCCACCTCCTCCAGCACCAGTCTGGCATGCTCGCAGGCGACGGGGTCGTCGTCAATGATCAGCACACGCATATCCTGGGGACGGAGCCCGCCGCCCGCCTGGGCCTTTTTGCCGGATTTTTTCAGGGTGACGGTGACGGTAAAGGTGGAGCCCACGCCCTTTTCGCTCTCCACGGCGATGTTGCCGTTCATCATCTCCACGATGTTTTTGGTGATCGCCATCCCCAAGCCGGTGGAGCCGTACTTGTTCGCCTTGTTGGAGTCCTCCTGGGAGAAAGCCTCAAAAATTTTGGGCAGGAAAGCCTTGTCCATGCCCACGCCGGTGTCTTTCATGACAAAGCGCAGGGTGGCCTTGTCCTCGTACTGGGACACGGGCTCCACCAGGAACGTCACGGTGCCGCCCTCCGGCGTGAATTTCACAGCGTTGCCCAGAATGTTGATGATGACCTGCTTAAGCTTCATGGCATCCCCGATGTAAAAATCCTCCACATGGCCGGTGATGCGGCAGTCGTAAACCAGGCCCTTGTCCTGGCACTGGCCGTTGATCATGGTGTTGATCTGCTCCAGTATCTCCCGGAACGAGAATTCCTCGCTTTTCAGGGTCATGCGTCCGCTCTCGATGCGGCTCATATCCAGAATGTCGTTGATGAGGGATAGCAGATGCTTGGCGCTGCCGCCGATCTTTTCCAGTTGCTCCCTGGTCTTTGGGGGAAGGTCGGGGTCGCTGAGGGCGATGCTGTCCAGACCGATGATGGCGTTCATCGGCGTGCGGATCTCGTGGCTCATGCTGCTGAGAAAGCTCGTCTTGGCGGCGTTGGCCCGTTCCGCCTCGCTCAGGGCGTTGGCAAGCAGCTCGTTGCGCACCCGCTGCTCCATCAGCACCTCGGTCACGTCGGACTTCAAAAGGATGTAGAATTGCGTGTCCCGGTTCACCGGATAGAACGTGAACCGCTTGTTGAAAATCTCGCCGCCGATGGCACAGGTGACATCCACGGAATAGCTGTCCTCGGTCTCCAGCACTTTTTCCACGGTCTCCAGGAGGAGCGCTGACGCCGTGGCCTCCCGTTCCTCCTCCGGGACCACGGGGAGGACCTGTTCCTGCACATAGTCCATATAGACGCCGTCCCGCTTCTTCGGGAAAATGCTGCCCCGGGCGATGTTGGCGGCGTCCCCGATGGTCACGCCGTAATAGCCGCCCACCAGATAGGTGACCATGTCGTACTGCTGGGCGAGGATCTTCCGGTTCATCACGTCGGTGATCATCTCAGAGTTGTACTCCGTCTCAATGCCGAAGGCGTCCACGTCCCCCGTCACGGGGTTGCGGCTGGCGGAGCCGGAGAACCGGACGAAGCACTGCCGCCCGGAGGCCCGCCGGCAGTAGCACACCAGCGTGGCCGGCCCCAGCCCCCGGGCGGTGCGCTCCAGGAGCCTTTCCATGTCAAAGGTCTCGATATACTTCTCCCGGTCGCTCTCCACCAAAAGGCTTTCCAACCGGCTGGCGGCATAGGCCGGGACGGTGTTGCCCACATAGTCCGAGGGATAGAGGTCGTTGCCCCGGATGTCCTCGATGAGACCCGTGGACATGTTGGAGCGGATAACGGTGAGGCTCTCGTCCGCGATGGCGTTGAACTGGTCCACCATGCTGTTGTGGATGGTCTGGGTCCGCTCCCGCTCCCGCTGCTCCCGCAGTATCTCCGTGATGTCGGATTTCAGCAGAATGTAGAACCTGGTCTCCCTGTCCACGGTGTAGTAGGTGAAGCGCTTTGTGAACGTCTCCCCGCCGATCTCGCAGACGACGTCCACGGAATAGCTCTCCTCTTCCTCAAGCTTTGCGGCGATGGTCTCCAGGGAGAGGGCGCTGCGTATCAGCTCCCGTTCTGCCTCCGGCACGACGGGAAAAACCTGCTCGCGGAGGTAGTCCATATAGATCCCGTCCCGCTGCTTCGGGAAAATGCTGCCTTTTTTGATGTTTGCGGCGTCTCCGATGGTGACGCCGTAGTTGTTGTCCACGATGTAGCACACCATGTCATACTGCTTGGCCAGGACCTTTTCGTTGAGGACCTCGCTGACCTTCTGGGAGTTGTATTCCGTCTCCACCCCCAGAACGATCACGTCGCCGGTCTCGGGGTCCCGGCGCATGGCTGCGGAATACTTGATAAAGCACTGCCGGCCGGACTGCCGCCGGGAGAAAAACACCAGCTCGGAGGGACCCTCGCCGAGATAATACTTCTCCTGGAGCTTTTCCAGGTCAAATACCTTTACGTAGGTCTCCCGGTCCGAGGCCACGGGCATATTGGCCATGCGCACGTTGATGAGGTCCGTGATCGGCGCGCCGGGCTTGTCCACGTCGTAGAGGTCCGTGCCGTGGACCTCCTCCACCACGCCCTTTGTCAGATTGGAGCGCAGGGCGGCAAGGCTCTGGCTGGACAGCGCCTCCAGCTCCTTGTTCAGCTCCCGGTACATGGCCATGGTCTGCTGCTGGCTCTGCTTTAGCTCCGTCACGTCGGTATAGGTGCAGTAGGCGTACTGCACGCCGTCCTGCTTGACAAAGGCGTAGTGGACGGTGACCCAGATCTCGCCGCCCAGGACCGTGCGCTTGCGGAATGTCAGGCTGTTGGAGCCGTCCCGGGCGACCTGGTTCTGAAACAGATAGGCAACGCGCTCCCGGTCCTCCGGGTGGACGGAGATCATGCCCTCGCCGCTCTCAAAGAGGATGCACTCCTCCTCCGTTCCCTCCATCATCTCCGCGTACTCGTGGGAACACCAGACCGGGCGGTACGCCCCATCGGCGTCCACCTGCATCAGCACGGAGTTGTTGTCCAACGATTCAAAGAGCTTTTCGTAGAATCCTGTCTCAAAGTGCAACATAAGCATGCTCCTATCCGTGTCTCAATACCGGTTCAAATCTCCCCCGCATTGCTGTCTGCTATAACTCAATTTTAAATTATAACACGATTGGTGGGTTTTCGCAAGAGCGGCGAAACTATCATTTTCAGCCCTATCATTTTCAGCAGTCATGTCCGGCATCCTCCGCGAATTCCGGGTCGTTGACGAAAAGGCCGCTCTTGCCTCCGGTCTTTTTCGCCAGGTGGATGCCTGTGATCTCCATCCGCTTGTCGATGGCCTTGCACATATCGTAAATCGTGAGCAGCGCCGCGCTGACCCCGGTCAGGGCCTCCATCTCGACGCCGGTCTGTCCCCGCAGGGACGCCGTACACACCGCCTCCACCGCGTTCTCGGACTCCAGAATCCGAAAGTCCACCGTACACCGCCCCAAAGGCAGCGGATGACAGAGAGGGATCAGCTCGCCGGTGCGCTTGGCCGCCATGATCCCGGCGATTCTCGCCACGCCCAGCACGTCGCCCTTGGCGGCCGTTCCCTCCCGGATCACCCGAAGCGTCTCCGCTCCGACGCGGATGCGCCCTTTGGCGATTGCGGTCCGGTCCGTCTCCGCTTTTGCGGTGACGTCCACCATGACCGCCTGTCCGCGCTCATCAAAATGCGTCAGCTTTGGTTCCATCTTTTCAGTCGCTCCGTCTGTCTGTTTTCTCCGCCGCGGCGTCTCGCACGGCAGACGCCGTTTTTCGGTCCGTCCCACCTATGATTATACGATGATTTTGCTTTCCGTCAAGACAGCTATTTTCGTGAAGTGACATTTTTTCAGAAAACCGCTGTACCGGCGGGGGGAAACGTAGTATACTGTGGGAGTGACGGGCCGGAAACGGCGTCGCCCCGAAAAGCCAGGAAGTCAGAGAGAGGAAGCCGGAACATGGAAGCCTTGAAAAAAGGCCGCCGGAAACACACGTTCAGCCGGCGGCACTGGATGGTCATTCTATTCGGATTTTTGCTGTATTACTTCTGTAACGCCTGTATGACAGACGGCATGAACGTGATTGCGCCGCGGCTTGCCCGGGAGCAGGGCTGGGATTATGCCTATATGCTCTCCTTTGCCACGCTGTCGGGCTGCGTGAGCGTGTTCGGGCAGCTTGGCTTCGGCGTGCTCTGCCGCTTTCTGGGTCCCCGGAAGACCATCAGCCTCGCGCTGGCCGGCGCGGGGGCGTTCATCCTGCTGTACGGCTTTGCCGGGAGCATCCCCGTGTATGTGATCGCGCTGTGCGGCGTCGTGACCTGTTCCAGCTCCTACGCCTACGTGGGTGTGGGCGCGCTGCTGGGAAACTGGTTCCCGGAGAAAAAGGGCATTGCCTCCGGCTATTCCTCCATCGGCATCCCCGCCTCCACGGCCACCTCCGTGGCGGCGTTCACCTTTGCGTTCTCGCATGCGGGCTTTACGCCGGTGATGGCGGGGGTCTCCGTTGCGCTGTTCGCGCTTTCCGTCCTCGCCTTTGTGCTTCTGCGGGACACCCCCGAGGAGCTTGGGGAGTACCCCGACGGAAAAGCGCCGGCGGAGGAAAAGCGCCAGGACGCGGCGGCGGAGGGTTCCGGGAAACAGCTCACGTTCCGGGACATGCTGGGCATCCGGGAGATGTGGCTGGTGGGGATCATATTCGGGCTGTTCAGCGTCGTGACCACCGGCGTCATGGGACAGTTCGTAATCCGCCACCGGCAGTCCGGCTTCAGCGAATCGGAGACGCTGGCGCTGTTGACCGCCTGCGCCCTGATCGGAATGGCGGGCAGCCCCATCCAGGGCCGTCTGGAGAACGCGCTGGGGACGAGGCGGGGCTTTCAGGTCTGCTGCGGGATCTTTTTGCGGCCATACTGCTGAATTTTACGGACAACCGGGCACTCATCTATGCCTCAATCGTGTGTATCGGCATCTGCATCACCGGCTTTCCCATCTACCTCACGAGCTTTCTGATCAACATCTTCGGGCGGGAGAATTTCAAGACCGCCTACGCCATCGCCTTTCCGCTGTCGAGCCTGATCGGCCAGACCGCTTTCCTGTTCACCGCGCTGGCGCTGCGAGCGTTCGGCGAGATGCGCTTTGCCTATCTGCTGTTTGCCGCCATGCTGCTCCTGGCGTTTGTGCTGAGCCGGTTCCTGCGGATGGAACGAACGGATGCATGAATGGACGGGCGCCGCCAGGTTATAGAACCGCCGCCTGCGCGGTATACTACCCAAAAATGCACGGAGGCGGCAATGGAAATACTTCAAATCGCAGGCACGGCGACATTCTCCGCCGCGGTGTTGTTTGTCATCGCAAAGGTCATGGGCCACAAGGAGATCGCCCAACTGGATTTCTTCGACTATCTGTCCGGCATCACCCTCGGCTCCATCGCCGCAGAGCTGGCCACGGAGCTGGAAACGCCGTGGAAGCCGCTGTGCGCCATGGCCGTGTACGGCGGCATTGCGCTGGGACTGGACGCGCTGGCAAACCGTTTCGCAAAGGCCCGGAAGTATGTGAACGGAACGCCGACCATCCTCTTTGACAAGGGAAAGCTCTACCGGGAAAACCTGAAAAAGGCCAAGCTGAATCTGAGCGATTTTCTGATGCTGTGCCGCCAGGCGGGCTACTTCAATCTCGCCGACATTCAAACGGCGGTGTTTGAGAGCAACGGCAGGCTCTCCGTCCTCCCATGCAGCGAAAGCCGTCCCGCGACGAGAGCAGACATGGCGCTCTCTCCGCCCCAGGAGGAGCTCAGCGTCGAGGTCATCATGGACGGGCGCATCCTGGACGAGAATCTGCACCGCATGGGACTGGACGTGAAATGGCTGCAAAAGCAGCTCTCCGCCCAGGGATACCGCAGCGCGAAGGAGGTCTTTCTTGGCCTGTGCGACAGCTTGCACCGGCTGTCCCTGTACGCAAACCGGCACTGAATCGCCGCGGCGTCGGTGTTGTCCGACGCCGCGGCGGTTTCTCAGAATTTCCTTTTCAACGGCTTTTCCTCCCCCTCCGGGGGAGGAAAAGCCCGCAAAGGAACAGATACTGCCCCTAACCCGGATAAACCGGAAAAGTGGTCAGTGGTTAGTGGTTAGTGGTTAGTGATATAGACGGATCACAAATCTCCGGATAAAAAGATTTTGCCATTTTGCGAAATCTTTCGGCCATAAGAGCCTATTCCAATTCCGCCAGGGAGTCTGCGGGCTGACGGCAGGCTCCGTTCTTGCAGAGATAGTACCGCGCTCCCGTCTCCGGGATCGGGTAATCCGCAGTAAAAGGCGCGATTGCCGCAAGGCGTCCGGCTGTCTCCTCCGTTTTGACCAGCACCGCGATCCCGTCCGGCGCGCGCTCCCGCAGCCAGGGGAAAAGCTCCGCAGGAATCCGGCGGGCGGCGCAGATCAGCTCCCCCGCGGGCCACAGGACCTCGGAAAAGCCGTACAGCGCAAAGGCGTGGCCCGCGGGCTGCTCCGCCGCCCGGCCGGCCAGCCAGCGGCTTTGCAGCCGGGCGGCGCTGCGCCAGCGCTCCTCCCCGGTGAGCCGCCCGAGGCGGGAGAGGGCCAGCGCGGCCGCGGCGTTGCCGGAGGGCATCGCGCCGTCGTAGGCCTCCTTTTTGCGGGTGATGAGCTGCTCGCCGTCCGAGGCATAGGGGTAAAAGCCGCCGCGGTCGCTGTCAAAGAACAGCTCCAGCAGCGTATCGCACAGACGGCAGGTCTCCTCCAGCCAGGGCAGCTCCACGGTCGCGCCGTAGAGCTCCAGCAGTCCCCAGGCAAGGAAAGCATAGTCGTCCAGCTTGCCCGGATGGGCCGCCTCGCCGTCGCGCCAGCGGGAGAGAAGATGCCCCTGCCCGTCGGAGAGCCTGCCCCGGAGAAATGACGCGGCGGAGACGGCGGCGTTCGTATAGCGGGGCTCGTCAAAGACCAGACCCGCGCGGGCCAGGGCTGCGATCATCAGGCCGTTCCACGCGGTGAGCACCTTGTCGTCCCGGTGGAGGGCAGTCCGCTCCCGGCGATAGACGGCGGCCTTGCGCCGCATTGCTTCGATTTTCTCAGAAGCATCTGCCCAGTCGGGCGCGTCCAGCAGGTTCGGGATGCTCCTGCCGTGGAAATTGCCCTGCGGCGTGATGCCGAAGCGGGCGCAGAAGGCCGCAGCGCCGTCCCCCAGCGGGCCGCGCAGCTCCTCCGGCGTGAAGACGTAGTACTTCCCTTCCACGCCCTCGCTGTCCGCGTCCTGCCCGCAGTAAAAGCCCCCGGCAGGGTCCCGCAGCTCCCGCAGCACATAGTCCAGCGTCTCCATGGCGGCGCGGCGCATCCAGGCCCTGCCTTCGGCGCGCCACGCATCGGTCAGGCTGAGCGCCAGCAGCGCGTTGTCATAGAGCATCTTTTCAAAGTGGGGTACCAGCCAGCGGCGATCGGTGGCATAGCGGGAGAAGCCGCCGCCGATGTGGTCATAGATGCCGCCGCGGTACATGGCCTCCAGCGTCCGCTCCGCCATCCGGCGGGCGGGGACGTCCCCCGCTGCCGAAGCATACCGCAGCAAAAACAGCAGATTGTGCGCCGACGGGAACTTCGGCGCTCTGCCGAAGCCTCCCCATTCCCCGTCAAAGATGCGGGAAAACGCGCCTGCGCCTGCCTCCGGCAGCGCGCGTACCGGCTCCTCCCCCGCGCTGTCGGAGGCTTTGCGCAGCAGCCCGGTCAGTTCCTCCCCCGCGCCCAGCAGGCTCTCCCGATCCGTGCGCCAGAGCGCAGCCGCCCGTTCCAGCAGGGCAAGAAGCTGCCCCTTCGGCAGATAGGTCCCCGCCCAAAAGGGCAACTGGTCCGGCGTCAGAAGCACGGTCAGGGGCCAGCCGCCGGAGCCGTTCAGGGCGAGGCAGGCGTCCATATACACTGCGTCCACATCGGGGCGCTCCTCCCGGTCCACCTTGACGGGGATAAAATCCCGGTTCAGCGCCTCTGCCACCTGCGCATCCTCAAAGGACTCGTGCGCCATCACATGGCACCAGTGGCAGGTGGAGTAGCCGATGCTCAGAAACACCGGTCTGTCCTCCGCCTTCGCGGCCGCGAAAGCCTCCGCACCCCAGGGACGCCAGTCCACGGGATTCCCCGCGTGCTGAAGCAGATAGGGCGATTTCTCGAATTGCAATCGGTTCATTTTCATCTCCAGGCTTCGGAACCGTCCCCCCTCTCCGAGGAGAGGCACGGTTCATGGTATATCTTTTTTTATTTTAGCGCGGAATTGGACGAATATACCGTTGATACCGCGTCATTTCAGAATATGATTCAAGGCCATTGGGCCAAAAGACCTTTGAAGCGCAGGTCATGTTTCATTACAGTCTGAGCCCCTGCCGGAAATCTTTTTCTGATTTCGCGGAAAACCGGAAAAAAGGTCGGGCAATGCGCAATTCCTCCCGTGACAGAGGCCGGTCACGTGTGTTACAATAGGGCAGAGAATGTATACCCGCGGCGCGGGTCAACTCAGATTTGAGGAGGAACAGCATGAAACAGCAAAAATGGAATGGCGGCTGGAAATTCTGGCCGGACAAGGACGCATTCGCCCTGGTATGGAGCATCCCGGAGAACGCCCGGGACGTGACCCTGCCCCACGACGCCATGATCGAGAGTCCCGCCCGGGCGGACAGCCCCAACGGCGGCAACACCGGCTACCGGGACGGCGGGAACTACACCTATGTGAAGCTGCTGCGCCTGGAGGAAGCGGACCTGGGGAAAAAGTACATCCTGAAATTTGAGGGCGTCTACTGTCACGCGCTGGTGTATGTCAACCAGCAGCTTGCCGGCAGCGAGGCAAACGGCTACAGCACGTTTTACGCGGATCTGACGCCGCTGCTGCGCGCAGGCGAGAACGAGATTCGCGTCCAGGTTCGCAACGCGGGCATGACCAACTCCCGCTGGTACTCCGGCAGCGGCATCTACCGCGACGTGTACCTGTTCTCCTCCGGCGCTGCCTATATCGAGCCGGACAGCGTCCTCATTTCCACCGAGAACGCGGACGGCGAGCTGGCCCTGCTCACGGTTCGGACGACCGTTGCCAATGAGACGCCGCTGTCCCGGACCTTCCGGCTGCAAACCGGCATTCTCTCCGGCAGCGGCGCGGAGGCGGGAGCGGAGCGCACATCGTTCTTCCTCAAGGCGGGGGAGCGCAGGACGCTGACCCAGCGCATCCTGGTCCGAAACCCCGCCCTCTGGTCGGAGGACAGCCCCGCGCTCTACACCGCCTGTGTGACGCTCTCAGACGGGGAAGATGCCATCGACAAAGCCGATACCGTGTTCGGCATCCGCACCCTGGCCCTGGACGCGGCGCGGGGCTTTCGCGTCAACGGCCGGACGGTCAAGCTCCGGGGGGCCTGCATCCACCACGACAGCGGCGTCCTCGGGGCGGCCACCTACTATGACGCCCAGTACCGGCAGGTCCGGCTGCTGAAGGAGGCGGGCTTCAACGCCATCCGCATGTCCCACCACCCGGCTGCCCCGGCGCTGCTGCGCGCCTGCGACGAAGTGGGCATGTACGTCATGGACGAGTTTTCCGACATGTGGCAGCGGGCGAAAAACGACCTGGACTACGCCCTGGATTTTGACAAATGGTGGGAAAACGACCTGCGCCTCATGGTCAAAAAGGACTTCAACCACCCCTCCGTGGTCCTCTACTCCGTGGGCAACGAGATCCCGGAGATCGGCACGGACGGCGGCAGCCTGACAAACGCAAAGATCTCCGGACTCATGAAGGAGCTGGACCCCGCCCGCTTCACCACCGCCGGCATCAACGGCGTGTTCGCCGCGGGGGACCAGATGGGGCGCATTATGGCGGACATCACCCGGGACATGCGCGATTCCGGGGAGATCAGCGGCAACGTCAACGACTTCATGACCGTCATGGACACGAAGATGGATGAGATCGTCGTGCATGAGGCCATCTCCGAGCGCCTGGAGAAAGCCTGCGCCGGCCTGGACGTGGCGGGCTACAACTACATGGCCGCGCGCTATGAGCCGGACAGCGTGAACTACCCCAACCGGGTGATGGTGGGCTCCGAGACCTACCCGCCGGACATCGCCCGCAACTGGGCGCTGGTGGAAAAGCTGCCCGCCGTCATCGGCGACTTCACCTGGACCGGCTGGGACTACATCGGCGAGGCCGGCGTGGGCATTCCCGCCTACCGCTTCGGCGAGGGCGGCTTCGGCGCGCAGTTCCCCTGTCAGTTGGCCTATTGCGGAGATATGGACCTGACCGGCTTCCGCCGCCCCCTGTCCTATTACCGGGAGATCGTCTTCGGCCTGCGGGAGACGCCCTACATCGCCGTGCAGAACCCCCATCACTACGGGGAGACGCTGATCAAGACCCCATGGGTCATGAGCGACGCGATCGAGAGCTGGAACTGGCCCGGCTGCGAGGGAAAACCTGCGGTGGTGGAGGTCTACGCGCCGGGCGACGAGGTTGAGCTTTTCCGGAACGGCGTGAGCCTCGGGAGGAAAAAGCCGGAGAGCTTCCGCGCCCTCTTTGAGACGGTCTACGAGCCGGGAAGCCTGCGGGCCGTAGCTTACCGGGACGGAGTGGAAAAGGGCAGCTATGAGCTGCGCAGCCCCGGCGCGGATGTCCGGCTCGCGCTGCGCGCGGACTGCTGCGGGCAGGAGCTGGTCTACCTCACCGCCCAGCTTTGCGACGGGGAGGGCGTCCCCGTCACCGGCGCGGACGAGCTTCTGACGGCCTGCGCGGAGGGGGCGGAGCTGCTGGGCTTTGGCAGCGGGGACCCCAGACCCGCCCGCAATTACAACGAGGGCGCGGCCGAAACCTGGCTGGGTCGGGCGCAGCTTGTTCTGAAAAAGACCGGAGAAGAGAACATCACGGTGCGCGTCAGCACCCAGTCCGGGAAAACCGCACAAATCACGCTTCCAATCATATCAAATCAAGCCGACAAACGCAAGAAAGGACGGGCAGCAGAAATATGAAGATCGCGCAGATCAAACTGAACGGCATCCGCGAACCCCTGGGCTTTGCCATGGATACGCTCTGCGTCTCCTGGAAGGTCGTCGATACCCCGAGCCAAAGGGCGGCAAGCAGCCGCATTTGCATCCTTTCGGCGGACGGCGCAGTCCTGGCCGAACGCGCCGGCGCGGATTTAAACCACAGCGGGGAGCACTTCTCCCTGTCCCTGACGCCCCGGACGGCTTACCGCGTCCTGGTCCGCGTGGAGGGCGACGCCGGGGACAGCGCGGAGGCGGAGAGCATGTTCGAGACCGGCAAGCGGGACGAGCCCTGGCAGGCCGATTGGATCACCGCGAAAACCGGCGACGGCTGCCACCCCCTGTTCCAAAAGCGCTTTTCGGTCCGGCCCGGGCTGGTCCGGGCGCGGCTCTACGCCTGCGGCGTGGGTCTGTTTGAGGCCTTTGTCAACGGCGAAAAGCTGGGCGAGGAATACCTGAAGCCCGGCGTCACTAACTATGAAAAGCGCCTCCAGGTCGTGACCTTCCCCGTGGAACGGCTGGCCGAGGGTGAAAACGAGCTGTCGTTCCTCCTGGGCAAGGGCTGGTACATGGGCGTCTTCGGCCTGGAGCACACGGAGAACACCTTCGGCAGCCGGATGGCCGTCATCGGCGAGCTGGTCCTCACCTATGCGGACGGCAGTGAGGAGCGCGTCTGCACGGACGGGGATTTCGTCTACCGCCCCTCCGACATCGTTGAGTCCGGCATTTATTTCGGCGAGACCCTGGACCGCACGGCGCAGGGCGGCGAATGGCGGAGCGCGGAGGTGCTCGCGGCGCCGGAACGGGACCCCGGCACGAAAAACCTCGTGAAAACCCGTCTGCGCGACCGGCTGAGCCTGCCCGTTGTGGTCAAGGAGACGCTCCCGGTGCGGGAGATCCTCACCACCCCCGCGGGAGAGACCGTGCTGGATTTCGGCCAGAATTTTGCGGGCTTTCCGGAGTTTGACGCCGCGCTGCCCGCCGGTACCAGGGTGGTGCTGGACTTCGGCGAGGTGCTGCAGCAGGGGAACTTCTACCGGGACAACTACCGGGAGGCCAACTCCCAGTTTGTCTACGTCTCCGACGGACGCAAGGAGACGGTGCGGCCCCGCTTCACGTTCTTCGGCTTCCGCTATGTGAAAGTCACGGGCTGGACCGGCGAACTGACAAAGGATATGTTCCGGGGCTGCGTCCTCTACTCCGACATGGACCGGGCGGGGTATATCCGCACCGGCAACGCGAAGATCGACCGGCTGTACCAGAACACCGTCTGGGGCCTCAAGTCCAATTTCATCGACATGCCCACGGACTGCCCCCAGCGCGACGAGCGCCTGGGCTGGACCGGCGACGCGCAGATCTTCGCCCCCACCGCCAGCTACCACATGGACACCCGTGCATTTTACCACAAATTTGAACAGGACCTCATGGACGAGCAGAGCTTCCTGGATGGGGCGGTCCCCAACTACGTCCCCAACATCGGCCACAAAAAGGACGCCACCAGCGCCTGGGGCGACATTGGAACGTTCCTGCCCATGACCCTCTGGAAATACTACGGCGACCGGGAGGAGCTGGCCTTTGCCTACCCCATGATGCGCGGCTGGGTGGACTACATGGACCGCCTGGATACGCAGCGGCGCTACACCTTCGACCCCGGCTTCCAGTTCGGCGACTGGCTGGGACTGGACGGTGTGAGCGAGACCAGCTTCAAGGGCGGCACGGACGACGGCTACCTGGGCGCGGTCTACTATTACCGCTCCGCCAAGCTTACCGCGGAGGCGGCCGGGATCCTGGGGCGGTCGGAGGAGGCGTCGCACTACGCCGATCTGGCGGAGAAGATCCGCACCGCCATCTTGAACGAGTATTTCACGCCCAACGGCCGCTTTGCCATGGACACCCAGGCAAGCTATGTGGCGGCGCTGAAGTTCGGCCTCTGGGTGGACCGGGACAGGCTGATCGCGCAGTTTGTGGACCGGCTCAAAAAGGACGGCTACCGCATCCGCTGCGGCTTTGTGGGCGCGCCGATGCTGTGCACGGTGCTGGCCGAGTGCGGTCTGACGGGTCTGGCCTACGACTTTCTGCTCAAGGAGGGCTTCCCGAGCTGGCTCTACTGCGTCAACCTGGGGGCGACCACGGTCTGGGAGCGCTGGAACTCCATCGGGCCGGACGGTGTCATCTCCCCCACCGGCATGAACTCCCTGAACCACTACTCCTACGGCTCCGTCATGGAGTTCGTGTACGGCTGGGCGGCGGGCATCCGTCCGCTGAGTCCCGGCTTCCGGCGGGCGGTCATCGCGCCCAATCCCGACTACCGGCTCCCGACGCTGGAGTGCTCCTTTGATTCGGCGGCGGGCAGATACGTCTCCAACACAAAAATCAACGCCGACGGGACCCTCTCCGTCCACGTAGAGATCCCCTTCGGCTGCGTGGCGGAGCTGACCCTGCCCCGCTCCGGACGGGGAACCGAGACCCTGGGCGCCGGCGTGTACGACTTCCAATATATGCCGGAGCGGGACTACCGCAAGCCCTTCGACGAGCACACCGCGATCTGTCTGCTGGGGCAGAACGGACAGGCCTTGGACATCCTCTTCTCCCTGGTCCCGGCCATCGGCGGCATGGCGAAGAGCCAGGACCCGGAATTCGGGTTTTCCGGTCTGGAGGCGTTCCGGCACATGGGCTTTCTGCCCATTGATCCGGCGAAGCTGGAGGAGGCCATTGAAAACATCAAAAACCTGACGGTGGATATTTCAAAAAGTTGAAAGGAGCAGAACCATGCATATTGCAGTCGTATCCCTTGGCGCGTTCGGCCATGTCAACCCCACCCTGTCCTTTGTGACGGAGCTGGTCCGCCGGGGCGTCCGCGTGACCTATTTCACCACGGAGGACTTCCGCAGGATCATCGAGCCCACGGGCGCGAGGTTCGTCCCTGTGCCCTCCTGGATGGCCTCCAACGACCCCAAGGACCAGAAAAAAGAGGACGGGCAGAAAGAAGAGAGCGGCGACAGCGTGGCGGCCATCGTCCCCTTCCTCTTCCTCAACGAGGCGGGCGCTTACATCGACACGGTGCTTGAGGTCCTCCGGGAGGACAGGCCCGACGCCATCCTCCACGATTTCGCGGGCATCGCCGGCACCATGGCCGCCGACATCCTCAAGGTCCCCAACATCATGCTCTACACCAGCTACCCCTCCAACGACAGCTATTCCGTGTCCGCCTCCTTCAGCGGCATCCCGGAGGACCACCCCATGCGTATCGCCGCCGATCAGGTCGCCGAGGGCTATGTTCAGAAGTACGGCTGCCGCAAGATGACCGTCAAGGAGATCTTCGACGGCCAGGGCGACCTGAACCTGGTCATGGTGCAGAAGCGGCTGGTTCCCAATTATGAGAGCTTTGACGACAGCTTCGTCTTCACCGGCGTGCAGATCGGCAAGCGCAGCGCTTTCGGCTCCTGGACCGCGCCGGACAACGGCAAGCCCCTGCTCTACTCCTCCCTGGGAACGTCCTTCAACAACTGGCCCGAGTACTACCCCATCCTCTTTGACGCGGTGCGCGACCTGGATATCAACGTCTTCGCCGCGCTGGGCGGCATCGACCCCGAGAGCCTGACGGACGTGCCCGCCAACGTGGAGCTGGGCAAGATGGTGCCGCAGCTCGACATCCTCTCCCAGGCCAGTGTGTTCATCACCCACGCCGGCATGGGCGGTACCGGCGAGGCGATTTACTACGGCGTGCCGATGATCGCCATCCCGCAGATGGACGAGCAGGCCATCACCGCGAGGCAGATCGAAAAGAACGGCCTGGGCTTTGCTTTCCCGGACAAGAACGCCATCACCGGCGAAAAGCTGAAAGCGGCCATCGTGAAGCTGCTGGAGGACCCCGCGTACCGCAACACCGTCAGGGAATTCAGCGAAGACATGAAGTCCCTGGGCGGCGCGCAGGCCTCCGCCGACGCGATCATCCGTTTCCTGGAGAAATAACAGCAAAGAAACAGCGGCAAAGGCGCAAAAAAGCCCGCATTTTCTCCGTCGGGGAAAATGCGGGCTTTGATATTTTTCAGTACGCCACGCCCCAGTAGATCATCTGCTTGGCGGGCTTTCCGCAGCAGGCGCAGGTGTCGCCCAGCTTCTCCTGTGCAAAGGGGATGCAGCGGCTGGTCATGCCGGCCTGCTCCTTCATCGCCATCTCGCAGGCCAGGTCGCCGCACCACATGGTCTTGATAAAGCCGCCCTCCTTCTCCTGGATGGCCCGGGCCTCCTCCAGCGTGGCGGCGGCGTAGGTGTGGCTGTCCAGATTCTCCTTGGCGCGGCGGTACAGCCCGAGCTGCACCTCCGCCAGCAGCTCCGGCACCCGGCGCAGCAGCTCCGGCAGGGCGACGGTGATCTTTTCAAAGCTGTCCCGGCGGACGCAGACGCAGCGGTCGGCCTCCATGTCCTTGGGACCCAGCTCCAGCCGCAGGGGCACGCCCTTCATCTCCCACTGGGCGCACTTCCAGCCCAGGGAGTTGTCGCTGTCGTCCATTTTGGCGCGGATGCCGGCGTCCTTCAGAATCCGGCAGACCTCCGCGGCCTTGTCCAGCACGCCGGGCTTGTGCTGGGCCACGGGCACCACGATGACCTGGATGGGGGCGACCTCGGGGGGCAGCACCAGGCCGTTGTTGTCGCCGTGGGTCATGATGATGCCGCCGATGATGCGGGTGGAGACGCCCCAGCTTGTCTGGTGGGGATAGGCCTGCTGGTTGTTCTTGTCCGCGAAGCAGATGTTGAACGCCCGGGCGAAGCTGTCGCCTAAGTAGTGGCTGGTGCCGCTCTGCAGGGCCTTGCGGTCGTGCATCATGCACTCGATGGTGTAGGTGCGCTCCGCCCCTGCGAACTTCTCCTTGTCGGTCTTGACGCCCTTGACCACGGGCATGGCAAGAAGCTGCTCGGCGCAGTCGGCGTAGACCTCCAGCATCTGCTCCGTCTCGGCGATGGCCTCCTCCGGCGTGGCGTGGAGGGTGTGGCCCTCCTGCCACAAAAATTCCCGGCCCCGCAGGAACGGACGGGTGGTCTTCTCCCAGCGCAGCACGGAGCACCACTGGTTGTACTTCATGGGCAGGTCCCGCCAGGAGTGGACCACATGGCTCCAATGGTCGCAGAACAGCGTTTCGCTGGTGGGGCGGACGCACAGCCGCTCCGGCAAAGGCTCGCTGCCGCCCACGGTGACCCAGGCGCACTCCGGGGCAAAGCCCTCCACATGGTCCTTCTCCTTTTGCAGCAGGCTCTCGGGAATCAGCAGGGGCATGGAGACGTTCTCGTGACCCAGCTCCTTGAAGCGCCGGTCCAGATAAGCCTGGATGTTCTCCCAGATGGCGTAGCCGTAGGGCCGCAGGATGAACAGGCCCTTGACGCCGGAGTAGTCCACCAGCTCCGCCTTCAGGCAGACGTCCGTGAACCACTGGGCGAAATCCGCCTCCATATCGGTGATCTGCTCCACTTTCTTTTCCTTTGCCATGACAGTTTTCTCCTTATCTTGACCGTCAGCGCCCCGAAACGGGACGCTGACGGTGGAATAATTGTGTTTACGACATTATACCAGCGACATCGGCTATCGTCAAGAACCTGATTGCGGGGAGATTGCCCCTCATCCGCCATCCGCCTCGCGGGGGATCGGCGGATGCCACCTTCCCCCAGAGGGGAAGGCTTTAAGGAAACGCTGATTAAATCAACGCGTGCGATTGGCGCGCAAATTTTGTGTCCGCCAAGGCGCAAAAACCGCAGGAATACTTTGTGTATTTCAAGGTTTTTGCAACGCAGGCGGGCGCAAAATTTGCCGTCAAGCGTGCGTGGAGATTTATTCAGCGTTTCCTTAAATGGTGTGATACAGCAGGCAGCAGGTGTAGGCGATCTTTTCGTCGCCGTAGTTGTAGGGCACGCCGTTGTCCTTGCAAACCTGGCTGACGAACAACCCGCAGGCCTCCATGGAGGGAAACAGCTTTTCCGGGAAGCGGCAGGGGGCGTCCGGGTAGGTGCAGGTCTTGCATCGGGTGCAGGTCCCGGCGGTCATGAACAGAAAGTCCTCCCCCGCCGCCAGCAGCCGGTCCGCCAGAGCGTCGGTCTGGCGCTTGTTCTCCTCCGCCGCCTCCAGCATGGCCTCGATGTCGTAGGAGTCCTCCCGGTCCCCGACGGTCTGGAGCAGCAGACCGCGGTCGTAAGCGGCAGCCTTCTTCTCCCAGTCGGAAATCTCCCCGCAGGCCGGGGGACATGACCAGTTTTTGTCGTAGCTCCGGCAGCGGTCCGCGGCGCACATGCTCCGCACCTCCGGCAGGAATTTCAGCGTGGCCGGGTCCAGCGGGGCCACATTCGTAAAGCCGCTCTCCCTGGCGGCCTGGGCAAAGTCCGTCATACAAATACCTCCTCCCACTCGTCGAACAGCATCGCTTCGATGTAGTTGTCGTTGAACAGCGGCGAGGAGCTGAGCTCCTCATAGCCGCATTTTGCCGTCAGCTCCGCCAGCGCACGCCGTCCCTGCTCCGTCAGCGCCAGGGCCGCGCCCTTGCCGGCGCTGTTGCCCACGCTGCGCACACGATCCAGCAGCGCGGGGGGCAGCATCCCGATGGCGCAGGCGCTTTGCAGCCGCAAAAAAGCCCCGAAACCGCCTGCCAGCAGCACCTGGGCGATGTCGCCGTACTCCTTTCCGCTGCGCTCCAGCAGGGTCTCGATGCCCGCCCGCACCGCGGCCTTGGCCAGTTGGAGCTGGCGCACGTCCTTTCCGGAGAGGTAAACCTCGCCGGAGAGGGTGTACTTTTCCGCGTCCATCCGGCCCGTCTCGTCGATGATCTCATTGTAGAGCAGCGCCGCCACGGCGTCGATGAGGCCGCTGCCGCAGAGGCTTTTTGCCGCTCCGCCGCCCAGGACCGTGCACTTCAAATCCGTCTCCACGGCGCTGATGGCCCCGTCCCGCGCCGGGGAGCCGCAGGCTATCTCCGCGCCCTCAAAGGCCGGTCCGGCGGCGGTGGCGCAGGAGAGAAAGCCGTCGCGGTTACCCAGGGCCATCTCCCCGTTGGTGCCCACGTCGATGAACAGGGTCAGACCGTCGGAGCTTGATGCGCCGCTGCTGAGAAGCCCGGCGGTGATGTCGCCCCCCACATAGCCAGCCACGGCGGGACAGAGGTAGAGGCGGCAGTCCGGGGCAAAGCAGTCAAAATAGCCTGAGGCAGCCTCCTCCCGGCCAAAGAGGCTCAGGGGCGCAAAGGGGGCCACGCCGATGCTCTCCGGGCTGAGGCCGGCAAAGAGATGCTCCATGACCGTGTTCCCGGCGATGCTGACGTAAGTGATTTTCGCGGTGTCCGGACTCAGCCGCCGCGCGAGCTCCCGAATCTGGCTCCGGATGGCGTCCCGCAGGGCGGCCAGCCCCTCCGGGGTGCGGGCGTGCTGGATGCGGCTGATCACGTCCCCGCCCCAGCTCCGCTGGGCGTTCATCTCCCCCGCCGCCCCCAGACAGCGGCCTGTGGCCAGGTCATAGAGATAGGCCGCGACGGTGGTGGTGCCGATGTCCACGGCAAGGCCCAGGCCCGTTCCCTCGCCGGGGATGTCAATGGCGTCGGCCAGCACCCGGTCCCCGGCGGACAGGGGGACCGTTACTTCCCCGTCTCCGGCCGGGCGGAGGCGGCAGGAAAGAGCCTTTTCCCCGCGGTACTCCCGTGTCTGCCCGCCGGCGTCGCAAAACAGGCCGGTGCAGACTACGGAGCACTGATTGCAGGTGCCGTTGCCCCCGCAGGGCGCCTGGACGGCGATACCGGCGTCCCGGAGGAATTCCAGCAGCGTCCTGGCCGGGGAGGCGCGCAGGGTATGGGTCTCCGTCCCCTGCGTGACGGTGATGCGATGGGTTTGTTCCATGCTCTTCACCTTTGATCCTTTCAACTGTTCTCTCCCGATCAGTGTAATACAATCCGCCCCTTCTGTCAATGCGCATTGCGCGCAAAAAAAGCCGGACAGCGCGCAGGAGAAGCGCTGTCCGGCCGGCTGGGTTCAGATCCGCTTTCCGGTCACGTCAAACTCGCCCATGGCGTTCTTGCTCTTGCCCGTCAGGGTGTCGCCGTCCACGGTGCCGCTGAGCTCGTTGGTCATCTCGCCCACGGCGGTCTTGATGGTCAGGCGGTAGCTGAACGCCCCGTTCTCAAACCTGCCGTCCTCGATGGGGGCCTCCGCGCCGTTGGCGGCGTCCTCCACGGTTCCGGTCAGGACCGCGCCCTCCACCTTGTAGGTGCAGTGGGAGGTCATATCCCCCATATAGGTGTGTACCACCAGATCCCATTTGCCTTCCATGTCTGTCCGCTCCTTTCCAAAAATCGTTGCTTCACGCGAATTTCAGCGTGGCGTAATTGCCGTACTTTTTGCCCTCGTCGTCGATGATGCCGTCCACCTTCGGCACCACGGAAAACATCACCGAGGAGGAGGCCATGAGGCCGCCGCCCTTGCCCAGGGTGTCGATGACCCGGCGGACCTCCGCCCGGATGGTCTCCTCCGTGGCCCCTGGCACGTCCGTGACCTGGGCGTCCACGGCGCCGGCGAAAACCAGCCTGTCCCCGTAGGTCTCCTTCAGCATCTTCAGATCGTTCATGGGCTGGACGGAGTGCCAGGAGTCCACGCCGATCTCCACCAGATCTCCCACGATGGGGGTGATGTAGCCGCAGGAGTGGTGCATGTAGTGCATCCCCAGGTCGTGGGCGGCCTTGGCCATGCGCCGCTCCGGCTCCTTGTAGAACTGCCGCCACTGGTCCGGGGACAGGAACATGTTCTCCTGGTTGCCCCAGTCGTCGTGCATCATCACAAAGTCGATGTCCAGGTACTCCTTGAGCAGAGAGAACAGGTTGATGCGGTAGTCGGCGTAGGCGTCCACATAGGCCTGGTAGGCGTCCTCGTCGTCATAGGGGGCCATCAGGCCGTTGGCGTGGCCCATCATGGCGCAGATGCGCTCGAAAGCGCCCATGTTGCCCACATAGTAGCCCTGGAGCTGGTCCTTTTTGCTCCACATGGCCTTGGTGCGCTGCCGGGCCGCCTCCCAGTCCTTGTCCTTGAAGTCGGGGAATTTGATGTAATCCTCCCACTCCGTGATGTCGTCGAACTTTTCCGCCCCCGGCTTCACGTGGGTCATCAGCTCCGGATGGGCCGGGTCCAGCTCCCACTCCAGGCCGAAGTGGTCCTTTCCGCTCATGAACAGCGGACGGTCATTGACCTCCGGCGTGATGATCATCTGGGCCGCCGTGTTGATCATGGGCACCCATTCCGGCTGCTGGTGGTTCCAGCAGATCTCCATGTTTTCCCGCTCTGTCAGCATTGCTCCGTCCCCCGTTCCGTATCGTTTTCAGTTTGATTGATACGGAGAGTATAGCAGATACCGGCCGGCGGCGCCAGCAGTTTTTCCTTTCAAGCTTACAACCAACGGTTGTAAGGCAGTGTCCAGAAATAAATGCCACAATGATTGCGCAGTATTTTTGGCCTGTGCCAAGGCGGAAAAGCGCAGGAATACTTTGTGTATTTCAAGCTTTGACAACGAAGGCACAGGCCAAAAAGACAAGCAAGAATGTGGCATTTGTTTTTGGACAGCGCCTAAGGAAACGCTGATTAAATCAACGTGTGCGATTGGCGAGCAAATTTTGTGTCCGCCAAGGCACAAAAACCGCAGGAATACTTTGTGTATTTCAAGGTTTTTGCAACGCAGGCGGGCGCAAAATTTGCCGCCAAACGTGCGCGGGGATTTATTCAGCGTTTCCCTAAGCGTCACTCCGCCTCGAAGCGCTCCCGGAGGCCGCTGACGATCTCCGCCAGATCCTTGTCCGGGCTGCCGTCCCGGTAGAGCAGCACGGTGGAAAAGCGCAGGGGCGTGCCGGGGTAGGGAAAGCTCTTGATCCTGGCCTCCTCCATGTTTGTGAAGGCCAGGGGGAACACGGCAAAGCCCGCCGCCTGGCCCAGCAGCACCAGCATGGTCTCAAAGTTGCGGGCCTCGATCACCTTGCGGCAGGGGATATTCCGGTAGAAGCTGGCCTCGGCGGGTACGGTATAGTGGTCGTCGTCCATGCGCATTTTGATGAAGCACTCGCTTTTCAGGTCCTCGGCAGTGATACCGGACCGCATCGCCCAGGGGTGCAGCAGCGACACCACCACCCTGGCCTCGTAGGTGCCGAACACCAGCCGCCGGCAGCCCTCCCAGTCATCCTCCTCGTGGGAGTTGGTCAGCAGCAGGTCCAGCTTGCCGTCCAGAAAGCGCCGCAGGCCGTCGGAGAGCTCCAGCATCTCCAGGCCGATCTGCCTGTCCGGAAAAGCGGAGAGCAGATAGGACACCAGCGGCAGCACCAGGTTTTCCCGGGGCAGCGCAGAGAAGATGCCCAGATTGAGCCGGTCTCTGCCGTTTTGGGCGTATGCCCGGATGTCGCCCACCGCGGCATCGAAATCCCGGACGACGGATTCCAGCTTTGTCCAGGCGTAACGCCCCAGGGGCGTCAGCGCCGCGCCCCGCCGGGTGCGGGTGAACAGTTCGCCGCCCAGCTCCCGCTCCAGGATGCCCATCTGCTTGGTCAGGGCCTGGGGGGACAGATACAGCTCCTGCGCGGCCAGGGAGAAGCTCTCCTTCTCCGCCGCCGTAAGAAAATATTTGATCCGCTGCAGCATAGGCTCTCCGCTTCACATAAATATGAATTTAAATCAACTCGTCAAAAACATCCCGGAGATGAATTTCCAGGTCTTCGTAAAGACTGCACCGGAAAGCGGTGACGGCCGCCTCCCGCTCCTCTCTCCCGCGTCCGCGGGCGGGTTTTCGTATGATATACTATATCATAAATAAAACTGCCTTTCAATAGGCGGGTAAGGAGTGACACTTTCCTATCTATTTCATGCTGTCCGCGGCAAGCTTTTGCTTTTTCCGATACCACATACGGTGCTACACTCTGATGTCCGTCTTTATCTCATCCATCTGACGCTTTATTTCTTTCTTTACATCATCCAGATATTCATATACAACGCGAACAGCAGGTGCAAGCAGGTCAGTGGAAAAACTATCGCGCTCCATACAGTCGCATAGGGCATACAAAAAGCTTACGCCTCCTTCCAGCTTGAAATACAACGTGGAAATGCTCAGCACCAAATCCAGATAGTGTCATATCAAGACACTCTTCAGTGAGTTCATTATAGTGTATTATTGATTCACTGTCAAGACGCATTTCAGGGAGAGGATGCAGATGTTCGGCAAAAGATTGAACACGACGCGAAAAGAAAAGGGCTACAGCGCGCAGCAGATGGCAGATTTGCTCCATATCAGCATTCGCAACTATCGAAAATATGAAAGTGGCGACGTGAAACCGACGCTGGAGGGATTGGCCGCGATTGCGGATATTCTGGATGTGTCCGCGGATTATCTGCTGGAAAGGGATGCGTTTCTCTCAAGGAAGCGCTGATAAAAGCAACGTGCGCGGTTGGCGAGCAAATTTTGTGTCCGCCAAGGCGCAAAAACCGCAGGAATACTTTGTGTATTTCAAGGTTTTTGTAACGCAGGCGGACGCAAAATTTGCCGCCAAGCGTGCGCGGGGATTTATTCAGCGCTTCCTCAAAGAAAGGAAAAGGGTAATGTGGCTTCGCCCGTTTGGATTGTCAACCAAATTTTCAATATCTGTTGACAATTCATTTCCGGCGGATTACAATACTGCCATCTTGTTTTGAGGCGGCGATTTCTATGCAACAAAAGCTTTCCATAAGGGACCTGGCGCTGATCTCCACAGGGGCGGCGCTTCTGGCGGTGTGCGCCTGGATCACCCTGCCCCTGCCCGCCCCGCTGGTCCCCTTTACCCTGCAAACCTTCGGCGTCTGCCTGTTAAGCGCCCTGCTGGGGACGCGGCGGGGCGTGAGCGCGGTGGCGGTGTATCTGCTGCTGGGCGGCGTGGGCATTCCGGTGTTCTCCGGGTTCCGGGGCGGCGCGGAGGCGCTGCTGGGGACCACGGGGGGCTATCTCCTGGGCTTTTTGTTCACCGCGCTGATCGTGGGGCTGGCCGCAGACCGCTTTGGGCGGAGGCCGAAAACGCTGATCCCGGCCATGGTACTGGGTCTGGCGGTCTGCTACGCCTTCGGTACAGCGTGGTTTGTGACCGTGTATGCCCGCACCCGCGGACCCATCGGCGTGCTGGGGGCGCTTAGCATGTGCGTGTTCCCCTACCTGATCCCGGACGCGCTGAAAATCGCCGTTGCGGTCATTCTGGCGGGGCGGCTGGAGAAATACGTCCGGGGAGGCATCGCCGCATGAAAAAGGAAGAGGTCCTGGCCCTGCTGCTGGAGCGCTCAGGCAGCTTTGTCTCCGGGGCGGAGGTCGCCGAAAGCCTCTCCGTCAGCCGCTCCGCCGTGTGGAAGTGGGTGGAACAGCTTCGCGCCGAGGGCTACCCCATCGAGTCCGTGACCAACCGGGGCTACCGGCTGGACGGGGATAATGATTTGCTCAGCGCGCCGGGCATCCGCCGCCATCTGCGCCACGGAGAGGCGGACATCCGCGTCTTTGACAGCGTGGACTCCACCAACGCCGTGGCAAAGCGTTTGGCCTCCGAGGGCGCGGCCCACGGCACCGCGGTGGTCGCCGGGAGCCAGACCGCCGGACGGGGGCGGCTGGGCCGCAGTTTTTTTTCCCCAGCCGGCAGCGGGCTCTATCTCAGCGTAATCCTGCGCCCTGCCCTGCCCCCCACGGAGGCGACAGCCATCACCTGCTGCGCCGCGGTGGCGACGGCAAAGGCGGTGGAGGCCGTGACGGGAAGGGCGGCGGAAATCAAGTGGGTCAACGACGTACTGCTGGACGGAAAAAAGGTCAGCGGCATCCTGACCGAGGCGGCCATGAGCCTGGAGACCGGCCTTGTGGACTATGTGGTGGCGGGCATCGGCGTCAACACCCGGCCCCCGGAGGGGGGCTTCCCGGCGGAGCTGCGGAACATTGCCGGAGCCCTTGGCGCGGAGCGTCTGCCGGAACTGCGCTGCCGCCTGGCGGCTGCCATCATTGACGGGCTGCTGGACGGCTGTGCGGACCTGAAAAGCGAGGCGCTGTTCGCGGAATACCGCCGCCGGAGCGCGGTGCTGGGGCAGGAGATTCTCGTGCTGGCCCCGGGGCGGGAACCGCGGGAGGCGCTGGCGCTGGATCTCGGGCGGGATTACTCTCTGCTGGTGCGCTACCCCGACGGCAGCTCCGCCGCCCTGAGTTCCGGGGAGGTGAGCGTACGGCGCGCTTCGTTTTCTATCCTTCCCCCTCTGGGGGAAGGTGGCTGCGCCGCAGGCGCAGACGGATGAGGGGCGGCGCGAAATGCATATACAATGGATGTTTCCCGGTGAAAAATGTGAACGATTCGATAAAAATGCAGAATTTGGGAAAAAAGTTTGATCCTTTCAGTTGACAGGAGCCCGCTGCGGGTGCTAAATTATATGGAATCACCATTGCGTGTGAGACAGCGAAACCACCGGTCCCCCCGGGCGGAACGGACAGAGCGCTGCGGGACCGAAAAGAGAGGAATCGACCGACATGAAGATGAAAGGCGCAGAGATCGTGATTCAATGTCTGCTGGAACAGGGCGTAGACACCGTGTTCGGCTACCCCGGCGGCAGCATTCTCAACGTTTATGACGCGCTGTACGGTTACAGCGACCGCATCCGCCACGTCCTGACCAGCCACGAGCAGGGGGCCGCCCACGCGGCGGACGGCTACGCCAGGGCAACCGGCAAGGTGGGCGTGTGCTTTGCCACCTCCGGCCCCGGCGCTACGAACCTGACCACGGGCATCGCCACCGCCTACATGGACTCCTCCCCCATGGTCTGCATCACCTGCAACGTGAACGGGTCTCTGATGGGCAAGGACTCCTTTCAGGAGGTGGACATCACCGGCATCACTCTGCCCATCACCAAGTGCAACTATCTGGTGAAAGACGTGAACACCCTGGCGGACATCCTCCGGGAGGCGTTCGTGCTGGCGCGGAAGGGCCGTCCCGGACCGGTGCTGGTGGACATTCAGAAGGACGTGACGGCCGCGGAGTGCGACTATGAGCCCATGCCGGTATCGGAGCACATCCACCACGGGCGGCTGGCGCGGCTGATGCAGCACGCCCCCCACGACGTGGTGAACCCCACACCGAAAACCGAGGACCTGGACGCCCTGGCCGGGCTGCTGCGGGAGAGCAAAAAGCCCCTGCTCATCTGCGGCGGCGGCGTGGTGCGCTCCGGCGCTTCCGAACAGTTCCGCGCCCTGGCGCGGCGGATGGACGCCCCGGTGGCCATCACGGTCATGGGCGGAGGCGCGTTCTCCGGCCGGGACGAGCTGACCACTGGCATGATCGGGATGCACGGCTCCCAGGCCAGCAACCGGGCCTGCGAGGCCTGCGATCTGCTGCTGGCGGTGGGCTGCCGCTTCTCCGACCGTGTGGCCCTGGACCCCGCCACCTTTGCGGCCCAGACCAAGATCGCCCAGATCGACATCGACCCCGCAGAGATCGACAAGAACGTCAAGACCGACTGCCACATCATCGGCGACGCAGGCACGGTGCTTTCCGGCCTGCTGGTGCGCCTGGAGCAGATGGAGCATAAGGAGTGGAAGGACTACGTGTTCTCCTTCCCCACCGAGACGGAGTACGACGATAAACCGGGCGCGGTGCTGACGCCCAAGCAGGTGCTGACCGCCGCCTCGGAGCTGATGCCGGAGGACACCATCGTGACCACGGACGTGGGCCAGCACCAGATGTGGGCCATCCAGCACTTCAAGTTCAGCTACCCGGGACAGCTCATCACCTCCGGCGGCTTCGGCACCATGGGCTTCGGCCTGGGGGCAGCCATCGGGGCGCAGGTGGGAAAGCCGGACAAGCGGGTGCTGCACGTCACGGGCGACGGCTCCTTCCGCATGAACTGCAATGAGCTTGCTACCGAGCAGTTCTACGGCCTGCCGATCATCACGATCATCTTTGACAACCGCACCCTGGGTATGGTGCGCCAGTGGCAGCACCTGATTTATCAGGAGCGCTACTCTCAGACCACCCTGGACCGGGGGCCGGATTTTGTTGCGCTGGCGAAGGCCTACGGCCTGAACGGCTTCCGGGCCACGTCGGAGGAGGAGCTGCGGCAGGCGCTGAAAGCCGCGCTGGCCTCGGACAGGGGCAGCGTGATCGACTGCGCCATCGACATGGACGAGATGGTGCGGCCCATGGTGGGCGGCGGAAGCCCCATCACCGATTTTATGCTGAGCTGAGAGGAGCGGGCCATGGAAGAAACGAAACGCTATACCGTCGCCGCCCTGGTCATCAATGAGGCGGGCGTTCTGAGCCAGGTGAGCCACCTGTTCTCCCGCAAGGGCTACAACATTGAGACGCTGGCCGTGGGCTGCACGGAGAACCCGGAGATCAGCCGCGTGACCATTGAGGTCGTCACCGACGAGAGCCGCATCGTGCTGCTGTGCAACCAGCTCCGGAAGCTGATCCCCGTCTACTCCGTCAAGCTGCTGGAGCCCGGCAGCTCCATCCGGCGGGAGCTGGTGCTGATCAAGGTCAGCGCCCCCGACCGGGAAACGAGGGACGAGATCATTCAGATCGGCAACATTTTCCGGGCCAGCATCATCGACATCACCCCCAGCACCCTGACCGTCTCCGTCATCGGGGACGAGACGAAGACCGCCGCGGTGGAAAACCTGCTGCGGGAGTTCGGGATTCTGGAGCTTGTCAGAACCGGCATCGTCGCCATCGAGCGCGGCGCCAATACGATAAAGGAAGCCCTTTAAAGCCTTCCCCCTCCGGGGGAAGGTGTCGCGGCGCAATGCGCCGTGACGGATGAGGGGCGTAGGAGCATCGCCGGAGGGCTGGGAGGTGGATGACCTCACCCACCACCGGCCCGTAGGGCCGGCGGTCCCCCCACAAGGGGACCCCGGCGTGGCCCAGCGAAGCGGGCACGCTGGGGAAAAGGAAGAAGGAGCCAACGGATATGCAGCTTGCGCCGCCAGGCGGAAGCGGAATGGAGTTGGCTTCTTCTGACGCGGG
>JAFTBW010000074.1 GCA_017455015.1 Oscillospiraceae bacterium
CCCGGCATGTTTTCTGTTCGGCAAAAGTCCCTGATGGGGGAGGGACTTGGTGCGGTTTTTTCCGTGAGCGCTGTTTTCCCAACTGCACAGGTCGAAAAATTGTCACTTTTTGACCGTAAAACAAGTCGAAAAAACTGACGAATCGCTCTCACTGGAACTTCCGCAGCTTGTTATGTTTTGCTTGACACATACAGACGATCTGGGACGGATCGTGATCCCGAAAGAGATCCGCCGGGTCCTGCGCATCCGCGAGGGCGACCCGCTGGAGATTTTCACGGAGAAAGACGGCGAGGTCATCTTCAAGAAATACTCCCCCATGGGGGAGCTGAGCGCTTTTGCGGCGCAGATCTGCGAGAGCCTGCACAAGACCACCGGAGCGGTGTCGGTGATCTGTGACCGGGACACGGTCATCGCGGTCTCCGGCGGGAACCGGAAAGAGCTGCTGGAAAAGCGGATCAGCCCCGCTTTGGAACAGCTCATGGAAAACCGGGGGATGTACCGGGCGGGAGAGGGCGAGAGCGTCCCCGTGGCGGAGGGGACGGACACGCCGGTGGTCTCTGCGGCCGCTCCCATCCTCTCTGCGGGAGATGTGATGGGCTGCGTGCTGTTTGCCGCGGGGGAGAAAACCTCTGCCCCCTGCGGTGAGACGGAGCTGAAGCTGGCTCAGATGGTCTCCGGTTTTCTGGGAAAGCAGATGGAAGAGTAACGGCTTTTGCGCATTGCCGTGTATGGGAGGCTCCTCTCCCCTTTCGGGGGTGGAAGCCTCCCGCAAAGCGTTTCCCAGCCATCTATAATCCATGATATCCCGGCGCAAATACGGCGCAAAAAGCATGGTTTCTCCAAAAAAGCACGGGAAGTGCCCTGAAATGAATATATATTATTGACTTTTCCGGGAAAATTCACTATAATTCTGTCTGCTTTTTAATAAAAGAGGCACTGCGCTGCATCATCTTGCACGGGAGGAACGGATATGAACAAGGAAAACATCAAAAAGGTCGTGCTGGCCTATTCCGGGGGACTGGATACATCCATCATCATTCCCTGGCTGAAGGAGAACTACAACAACTGCTCTGTCATCGCCGTGGCAGCGGACGTGGGACAGGGCGACGAGCTGGAGGGCCTGGAAGAAAAAGCCCTGAAAACCGGCGCCAGCAAGCTGATCGTGGCAGACCTGGTGGACGAGATGGTGGACGACGTGATCCTCCCATCTCTGAAAATGGGCGCCAAATATGAGACCTATCTGCTGGGTACCGCTTTCGCCCGGCCCGTCATCGGCAAAAAGCTGGCGGAGATCGCCCTGCAGGAGGGCGCGGACGCCATCGCCCACGGCTGCACCGGCAAGGGCAACGACCAGGTGCGCTTTGAGCTTGCCATCGAGCGTTTCGCCCCCGGTATGCCCATCATCGCCCCCTGGCGGGAGTGGAGCATCCGCAGCCGGGACGAGGAGATCGACTACGCCGAGGCCCACAACGTTCCCCTGCGCATCTCCCGGGAGACCAACTACTCCAAGGACAAGAACCTGTGGCACCTCAGCCACGAGGGCCTGGACCTGGAGGACCCCGCCAACGAGCCGGACTACGACAAGCCGGGCTTCCTGGAGATGGGCGTCTCCCCGTTGAAAGCCCCGGACAGGCCCGCCTATGTGACTATCGACTTTGAGGCGGGCGCGCCCGTGGCCCTGAACGGGGAACGGATGAAAGCAAGCAGGATCATCGCGGAACTGAACAGGCTTGGCGGCGACAACGGCATCGGCATCATCGACATCGTGGAGAACCGGCTGGTGGGCATGAAGGACCGGGGCATCTACGAGACGCCGGGCGGCACCATCCTGTATTTCGCCCACGCCCAGCTCGAAATGCTGACCGTGGACAAGGAGGTCCTCCACGAAAAGCAGAAGCTGGCCGTCGATTACGCCGACCTGATCTACAACGGCAAGTGGTACACCCCGCTGACGGAGGCCCTGACCGCCTTTGCCAACAAGGCCAACGAGTTTGTCACCGGCACCGTGAAGCTGAAGCTCTATAAGGGCAACATCATCCCCGCCGGGACCACCTCCCCCTACTCCCTGTACTCCGAGAACCTGGTAACCTTCGGGGAGAGCGACTATGACCAGGCCCAGGCCGCCGGCTTCATCCGCTGCTGGGGTCTGCCCACGCGCGTTCAGGCGCTGCGGGAGCAGGGCAAGCTTTGATTTTTCGATTGCGAAACGATGTTTCGCAATACGTGCAACGGAGAGGAAATAAGGAGAAAAAACATGGCAAAGCTGTGGGCGGGCAGGACCGCGGGGGAGACGGACGCTCTGGCGGACGATTTTAACTCCTCCATTCGCTTTGACAGCCGGATGTACCGCCAGGACATCCGGGGCAGCATGGCCCACGCCGCCATGCTGGGGGCGCAGCGCATCATCACTGCCGGCGAGGCGGAACAGCTCATTGACGCGCTTCAGGACGTTCTGGACGACCTGGAGGAGGGGCGGCTGGAAATCGACCCGGCAGCGGAGGACATCCACATGTTTGTGGAACAGGTGCTGACGGAACGGCTAGGGGACGTGGGAAAGAAGCTCCACACGGCCCGGTCCCGAAACGACCAGGTTGCCCTGGACCTGCGGATGTACCTGCGGGACGAGCTGGGGGCAGTCTCCGGGGGGATCTGGGCCCTGATCGACGCTCTGACGGAGCAGGCGGAACAGCACAAGGGGACCATCATGCCGGGTTACACCCATCTGCAGCGGGCCCAGCCCGTCACTCTGGGCCACCACCTGATGGCCTACGCCATGATGCTGCTGCGGGACCTGGACCGGCTGCGGGACTGCCGCCGGCGCATGAACGTCAGCCCCATCGGCTGCTGCGCCCTGGCCGGCACCACCTACGACACGGACCGGGAAAAAGAGGCGCGGGACCTGGGCTTTGACGGCGTGGCCCTGAACAGCCTGGACGGGGTCAGCGACCGGGATTTCTGCGTGGAGACGCTGGCGGACCTGAGCCTTGTCATGCTGCACCTCAGCCGCATGGCGGAGGAGCTGATTCTGTGGAGCAGTTGGGAATTCCGCTTTGTGGAGCTCAGCGACGCTTACACCACCGGCTCCTCCATCATGCCCCAGAAGAAAAACCCGGACATGGCGGAGCTTGCCCGGGGCAAGACGGGCCGGGTGTACGGCGATCTCATGGCCCTGCTCACGGTGATGAAGGGCCTGCCATTGGCCTACAACAAGGACATGCAGGAGGACAAGGAGGCGGTGTTCGACGCCTGCGACACCGTGAAGCAGTGCCTTGGCGTCTTCGCCCCCATGGTGGCCTCCATGCGCCCCCGCCCGGACAACATGCGCGCGGCGGCCCAGCGCGGCTTTATCAACGCCACGGACCTGGCGGACTACCTGGTAGGCAAGGGTCTGCCCTTCCGCAGCGCCTACAAGCTGTCAGGGGAGGCGGTGGCCTGGTGCATCCGGGAGGGTACGGTCCTGGAGGAGCTGCCGCTGGAACGCTATCGGAGCTGGTGCCCGGACATCGGACCGGACGTCTATGAGGCCATCGACCTGGACCGCTGCGTCAGCCGCCGCCGCAGCAAGGGCGGCACCAGCGTGGAGAATGTGGAAGCGCAGATCGAATACGTAAAAGGAGAGCGGGAAAAATGGCGGACCTGAAGGGACGCAGCTTTCTCAAGCTGCTGGATTTCACGCCGGAGGAGATCATCGGACTGATTGACCTGGCTGCGGAGCTGAAAGCGCAGAAAAAACAGGGAATCCCCCACCGGATGCACACGGGAAAAAACATCGCACTGATCTTTGAAAAGACCTCCACCCGGACCCGCTGCGCCTTTGAGGTGGCGGCGGCGGACCTGGGGATGCATCCGGTCTATCTGGACCCCTCCGGCTCCCAGATCGGGAAGAAAGAGAGTATCCCCGACACCGCACGGGTGCTGGGACGGATGTTTGACGGCATCGAGTACCGGGGCTTCGGCCAGGAGATCGTGGAGGATCTGGCGAAATATTCCGGTATATCGGTTTGGAACGGTCTGACAAACGAGTTCCACCCCACCCAGATCCTGGCGGATTTTTTGACCGTCCGGG
Organism: Oscillospiraceae bacterium; assembly: GCA_017455015.1. GTDB lineage: Bacteria > Bacillota > Clostridia > Oscillospirales > Oscillospiraceae > RGIG7114. The sequence continues at coordinate 4,067 of JAFTBW010000074.1, forward strand.
AGCGCTTCGGCTCCCTGCGGGGCGTCAAGCTCGTCTACTTAGGGGACGCCCGCTACAACATGGGCAACTCCCTGATGGTGGGCTGCGCCAAGCTGGGGATGCATTTTGTGGCCTGTGCGCCGAAAAAATACTGGCCGAACGAGACCCTGACCGCCCAGTGCAGGGCCATCGCGGCGGAGACGGGCGCGGTGCTGGAATTCTCCGAGACCCCGGCGGAGGCGGTGCGCGGTGCGCAGGTGCTGTATACCGATGTATGGGTTTCCATGGGGGAGCCGGACGCGGTCTGGGCCGAGCGCATCGCGGACCTGAGCCCCTACCGGGTGACGCTGGAGCTGCTGGAGCGCGCCGGTGGAAGCTGCGTGTTCATGCACTGCCTCCCCTCCTTCCACGACCTGGGCACCGCTGTGGGCCGGGACATTCATAAAAAGTTCGGCATCGACTGCATGGAGGTGACGGACGAAGCGTTTGAAAGCCCCCGCTCCATCGTATTTGACGAGGCGGAGAACCGGATGCACACCATAAAGGCGGTCATGGCGGCCACCCTGGGCTTGCACTGAACCGGCTTGAAACATACGGAGGCGGCCCCGCGATTGCGGGGCCGCTTTCACATATCGGAAGATCATCTTCGCCGTATCAAATGCAGCGTTTCAGAGGGCGACGATCAGCGGCACCAGAAAGGGCACGATCAGGGAGAGCACCACCCCTGATGCAAAGGACCAGACGGTGATGCGCGGATGGGTGGCCCCCACCACCACGGGCAGAGAGGAGTCCATGGCCGCCGCGCCGGGCAGGGCGATGCACTCCACATAGCCGATACAGCGGGCCACGATGGGGATCAGCACCACGGACAGCATCTCCCGCAGCACATTAGACAGAAAGGCCACGGCGGAGATTTTCAGGCTCCATGGGGCGATCAGGGAGGGGGTCAGGGAGTACCAGCCCAGGCCGGCGGTCACGGCGGCCGCGCCCTTCACCCCCGTGGGCAGAAGCAGCCCCGCCAGCGTCCCGGGCACCACGGAGCCCAGGGTGACGCCCAGGGGGATCAGCACCGCCCCAGGTCCGGCTGCCCGGAGCTGTTGCAGGACGGAGCCGGAGTGGCCCATATCGACCCCCACCAGGAACAGCAGCAGCCGGAGGCCGTAGTCCGTCACGTATGCGCTGTACCCCGCAACAGCGGCGGGGATCAGAAAACGCCCCGCGGCCATGCCCAGGGCCACCGCCAGCAGGATGCGCCAGGTCATGGAGAGGTCCGCCCGTCCCCGCTGCGCGGAAGCTTTTCCGTCCTCCCCCGCCCGCACCCCGGTCCCGGGGAGGCCGAAGCGGTCCGGACGCAGGACAAAGCGCCGCAGCAGCGTCACCGTCAGCAGCGACCCCGCCATGGCGGTGAGCGTCAGCGCCATGGCGGTCAAACCGATCTCCCCCAGGGAGGCCGTGATCTCCCGGTTGGCCCCCAACTGGACGCCCAGGGAGAAGATCAGGAGCAGCAGCACGGCGGTCTGGACGGTCCCCATCCGGGCAAGGGGCCGGGCGCGGACAGCAGGGCGCGTCCCGACCAGGATGCCCAGCACCACGGGAACGGTATAGATAAAGATGTTTCGCAGGGTATTCAGAAGTGTTTCCATGATCGGCCTCCGCGGCGGGAACGGGTTATTTGCAGCAGAATCATTCTCCATCTGAGCAGTTGGCCTATAAAGCCTTCCCCTTGGGGGGAAGGCTTTCAAGAAGCAACCGCTCAGGTGAATCATTTTTCTACTGCGCGTTACGGTCCCGGCTCTCCAGCCACACCATCAGCGCGGCGATATCCGCGGGGCTGACGCCGCTGACCCTGCCCGCCTGGCCGAAGTTCTCCGGCCTCAGCCGGTTCAGCTTCTCCCGCGCCTCCATACGCATCCCGGTGACCTGGGAATAGTCCAGGTCCGCCGGGAGCTTTTTTTCCTCCAGGCGGGCAAACTCCTCCACCTGCCGCAGTTGGCGGCGGATATAGCCGTCGTACTTGGCGCGGATCTCCACCTGTTCTCCCACGGCGGCGGGCAGGTCGGGCCGCGCCCGGTCGAACGGGGCCAGCTCCTTGTAGCGCACCCCGGGCCGCCGCAGCAGCTCCAGCAGCGTGATCCCGCCGGTGACGGGGGCGGTGCCGGCCTGTGTCAGATAGCCGTTCAGCTCCTCCGTCGGGGGCAGGCCTGCGTGCTCCAGCCGCCGCAGCTCCGCCTCCACAGCGGCGTATTTCTCCCGCACCGCCCGGAGCCGTTTACCGTTGACCAGGCCCACCCGATAACCGATCTCCGTGAGGCGCTGGTCCGCGTTGTCCTGCCGGAGCAGCAGCCGGTACTCGGTCCGGGAGGTCATCATCCGGTAGGGCTCCTCCGTGCCGCGGGTCACCAGATCGTCGATCAGGGTGCCGATGTAGCCGTCGCTGCGGCGCAGGATGAGCTCTTCCCTGCCCAGCAGCCGCAGCGCGGCGTTGACGCCCGCCACCAGGCCCTGGGCAGCCGCCTCCTCATAGCCGCTGGAGCCGTTGAACTGTCCGGCTCCGTAGAGCCCGGCGACGCGCTTGTGCTCCAGGGTGGGCCGCAGCTCCGTGGGGTCCACGCAGTCGTACTCGATGGCGTAGGCTGTGCGCATCATCTCCGCCCGGTCCAGGCCGGGGATGGTGTGAAGCATCTGTATCTGGACCTCCTCCGGCAGCGAGGAGGAAAAGCCCTGGACGTACAGCTCCTCCGTGTTCAGTCCCATGGGCTCCACAAAGAGCTGGTGCCGCTCCTTGTCGGGAAAGGTCATGATCTTAGTCTCAATGCTGGGGCAGTACCGGGGCCCGACGCCCTGGATCACGCCGGAGTACAGGGGACTGCGGTCCAGGTTCTCCCGGATGATCCGATGGGTCTCGGCGTTGGTGTAGGTGAGATAGCAGACCCGCCGGTTCCCAAGACCGGCAGGGTCCGTGGAAAAGGAGAACGGTTCGATCACCGCGTCCCCCTCCTGGACCTCCATCCGGGAGAAATCCACGCTCCGGGCATTGATGCGGGGGGGTGTGCCGGTCTTGAAGCGCCGCAGGGAAAGGCCCAGCCGCCGCAGGCAGTCGCCGAGCCCCTCCGCAGCCGCCAGCCCGTCCGGGCCGGAGGCGCGGACGCACTCCCCCACCACGGTCCGCCCCGCCAGATAGGTCCCGGTGGCGACGACCACCGCCCGGCAGGCGTAGCGCGCCCCGTTTGCCGTGACCACGGCGGAGACATGGCCGTCCGCGGTCTCGATCTCCGTGACCTCCGCCTGCCGGAGGCACAGGCCGGGCTGAAGCTCCAGGGTGTGCTTCATGATCTCCTGGTAGCGCCGCCGGTCGCACTGTGCCCGGAGGGAGTGGACCGCAGGCCCCTTGCCCCGGTTCAGCATCCGGTACTGGATGGCGGCGGCGTCCGCGGCCCGGGCCATCTCGCCGCCCAGGGCGTCGATCTCCCGGACCAGATGGCCTTTCCCGGTGCCGCCGATGGCGGGGTTGCAGGGCATGTTGCCCACGGCGTCCAGATTGACGGTGAACACCAGCGTATCCACGCCCAGCCGCGCCGCGGCCAGGCCCGCCTCGATCCCCGCGTGGCCGGCTCCGATCACCGCCACGTCGCACTGTCCCGCGTCGTAGACGGGGGGACTGTTCTGTTTTTTCCGGTCTGTATCGTTCATGTTCACCTGATCTTGATTATCGCTGAATATTTTTCGAGGGAAACGGAAAAAATAACCGTACCATCGAAATGGAGGTAAGCAAAATGGAAGACAAGAAACCGTCCGGCTCCAAGCTGGAAGCGTTTTTCGCGGGCAAGGGCTTCTACATTGTTCTGGTGCTGTGCGTGTCCGTGATCGGCGTGTCCACCTGGTCCATGCTCACGGGAGGACAGAGGCAGACCGCGGAGGAGCCGGCAATGGCTGTGGCGGGCGTGGAGAGCGCGCAGCCCACCCTCGACGACGCCGCGCCGCCCCACGCGCCTGAGACGCCCGCTCCGACGCCGGAACAGGAGATCGCGCCGGAGCCCAGCCCGGAGCCCACTGCGGCCCCGTCTGCCGCGCAGCAGCCGCCTGCGGCAGTTCCCGCGTCGGGAAGCGTGGAGCAGCAGCCGTCCTATTTCATCTGGCCGGTGACCGGCGATGTGGAGACGCCTTACGCCATGGCCTCTCTGTTGTTCGACACCACGATGCGGGACTGGCGCACCCATGACGGTCTGGACATTGCGGCCGAGATCGGCTCCCAGGTTCGCGCCACGGCGGACGGGACCGTGGCGGCTGTCTACGCCGACGACGCCTACGGCACCACGGTGGTGCTGCGCCACGCCGGGGGCCTGGAATCCCGTTACAGCAATCTGGCCGCCAGTCCCACGGTGAGCGTAGGCCAGCGCGTCAGCGTCGGCGAGATTTTGGGCGCGGTGGGCGACACGGCCCTGTGCGAGATCGGCGAGGTCAGCCACCTCCACTTTTCCATGACAAAGGACGGCGAGAGCGTGGACCCCGGGAGTTTTCTCCCCTGATGTGCTGTTCCGAAACACCGCGCTGCATCTGCCGCCTCCCTCCTCCCCTTTTTGGGAGGAGGGAGCGGTATTACACACATAGAAGCTCTTCCGAATAATCCCCTCATCCGTCACCGCCCTTGCGGGGGACGGGCGGCGACACCTTCCCCCCGGGGGGGAAGGCTTTAAATCCAACCGCTCAGATAAAATAATTTTACATATATTGGTGCAAAAAACCGCTGTCCCGCATGGAGACGCACTCCCCGTCCGCCACCACAAAATGGTCGATCAGTTCGATATCCAGCAGGCGGAGGATCTTGTAGAGTCTGCCCGTGGCCTCCACGTCCGCGTTGGAGGGCAGGGCGAAGTCGGCGATGTGGTTGTGGGCCAGAATGATACCCGAGGCGTTTTCCCGCAGCGCGGTGTCCACGATGCTCCGAAGCGGGATCGTCACGCTGTTGACGGTCCCTTTCGCCAGAAAGTCGCAGTACTTCACCCGGGAGCTGACATCCAGGCAGAGCAGCAGGAGCTTCTCCCGCTTTTCGTAGGCGAACAGGTCCCGGATGAAAGCGGCCGCGGCCTCGGTGCCGTCCAGCTTCTGGCCGGTGCGGCTGCGGCGGCTGAGATAGCGTTGGTTCAGCGCAGCAGTCAGGGCAATCAGGCCGGCTGCGCTCTCTCCGATGCCCTCCACCTGCTTCAGGTCCTCAAAACCCGCCTCCATCACGCCCCGAAAATCGTGGAATTTCTTCAGGAGCAGATGGGCCGTCACGTTGGTGTCCCCACGCGGAATGGCGTAAAACAGCAGCAGCTCCAGGGCCTGGATGTCCGTAAAGCCCTCCAGACCGTATTCCAGAAACTGTCCCCGGAGCCGGCTCCGGTGGTGGGCGTGGATGTTCTCCCCGTCCTTTTTCTCTGGGGCCACGGCTGCCTCACCTCTCCCAATCGTCCCGGTCCAGCTCCAGGCTGGCCCTGGCATTCAGCCCGCTTCCGGCGGTGTGGCCCGCCAGAAACTCATAATATCCCTGCGCCCCCACCATGGCGGCGTTGTCCCCGCACAGGGAGAGGGGCGGGATGTACAGGGTAAGTCCCGCCTCTGTCGCCGCGGCGGTCAGATCGGCGCGGATGCGGCTGTTTGCCGCCACGCCGCCCGCCGCCACCAGCCGGACACAGCCCGTCTCCCGCGCCGCGGCGATGGCCCTGGGGACCAGCGCCTGGCTGACGGCATACTGAAACGAGGCGCAGAGAGAGGCGCGGTCCAGCTCCCCCCCGGTCTGGGAGGCGTGGTGGACCAGGTTGATGACGGCGGTTTTCAGACCGGAAAAGCTCATGTCGTATGGCCGCCCCTCCACCTGGGCCACGGGCAGCGTGTATTTGCGGTCGTCGCCGGTCTTTGCCAGCTCGTCCACCGGCTTGCCGCCCGGGTAACCCAGGCCCAGCACCCGCGCCACCTTGTCGAAGCACTCCCCCGCCGCGTCGTCCCTTGTGGCTCCCAGCACCTCCATGTCCGTGTAATCCCGCACATGGACGATCAGGCTGTTCCCGCCGGAGATGGCAAGGCAGACATAGGGCGGCTCCAGCTCCGGGTAGGCCAGATAGTTTGCCGCCATGTGTCCCCGGATGTGGTGTACCGGGATCAGCGGCACCCCCAGGGCGGAAGCCGCGCCCTTGGCGAAGCTGACTCCCACCAGCACCGCCCCGATGAGCCCCGGCGCGTAGCTGACCGCCACTGCATCGATCTCCCGCTTGGAGATGCCCACCGCCGCGACGGCCCGGTCCGCCAACTGAGAGATGACCTCCACATGGCTGCGGGAGGCGATCTCCGGCACCACGCCGCCGTACACGGCGTGGAGACGCGCCTGGGAAAAAATCTGGTCGGTGAGCACCTCCCTGCCGTCCCGGACCAGGGCCACCGCCGTCTCGTCGCAGGTGGATTCCACGGAAAGAATAATCATATCGGCGTCGCCTCCGTTGTCGATTCCGCCGCTCCGGGGAGAAAACGCGTCATCAAAATCGCGTCCTCCCGGGGCTTTTCGTAGTAGTTTTTCCGCCGTCCCACGCTCTCGTAGCCGTGTTTGGCATACAGCGCGATGGCCGGGGCGTTGCTCTCCCGGACCTCCAGCGTCAGAAAGGCAAGGCGCTTCTCCGCACACCGTTCTTCCAGCGCCGTCAGCAGGGCGTCCGCAACCCCCCTGCGGCGGTATTCCGGCGCGGTACACACGTTGGAGATGTAGCCCTCGTCCAGCACGTACATCAGCCCCACATAGCCGGCAACCGTTCCCGCCGCCCCGGCAACCAGAAAGACGTTCCGCTCCGGGTCCATCTGGCTCAGGAGCATCCGCTCCGTCCAGGGGACGGAGAAGCATTGCCGTTCCAGCTCCAGCAGCCGGGGCAGGTCCGATCTCGAAGCATCCCGGATCAAAAGCGCCTCCGTCATGCCCGCAGCTCCTCCGCCAGATATGCGATCTCCCGCCGGAGCTGCCGCCGGGCTTTTTTCAGCGGCGGCAGGATGTCCTTTTCCCCCAGGCACAGGATGCGATCGTCCTCTTCCGGAAAGCGCTCCGCCAATGCCTCCGCCTGGTCCAGCGTCATGCACAGCGCCGCGTCGTACTGCTCCAGCGTTTCCGCCGTGACGGCGTCCAGGGCAGCCCCGGCGCAGGGGATCTCCGGCAGCCTTTCCCGCAGCAGCACTGCCGCCTCGGCGGAGAGCGCGCCGTCGCCGTCCACAAACAGCACGCTGCCGGCCTCCAGGGGCTCTCCCTGCTCCCGCAGCAGCTTCTGCTCCTCGTCCCAGTGCTCCAGGGTCCGGTCCCCGGCCTTGTTCTCCAGATGGTGGGTCAGCTCGTGGTGCAGCGTTTTTTTCAGCTCCTCCGCCACAGTCTCGTCGTCCGCATCCCCGTACAGTGCCTGAAAGGAGCCGTAGAACAGCTCCACGTACCGGCCCATGCTGTCGTGGTGGTAGAGGCCCATGATATAGTCGCCTTCCCCGTCCCGCTTTTCCTCCGGCAGCAGGTTCACGCCGCCGTTCAAGTCCGCGAAGATCTCCTCCGGCAGCTCCTCCATATAGCCGTCCAGCAGCGCGCCCGCCGCCTCAAAGCTCAGCATGACTTTCCCTCCATCACTTAATGCGCCTCGGCCCAACTGTGCCCCACGCCCGCGTCTGCGGTCAGGGGGACGGAGAGGGATACCGCCCGCTCCATCTCCTCCGTCAGAATGGTCTTCACAGCCTCCGCCGACGCCGCCGGACACTGGGCGATCAGCTCGTCGTGGACCTGTAAAATCAGCTTTGCCTCCGGCTGCTCGGCCCGCAGCCGCTTCCAGACCCGGACCATGGCCAGCTTGATCACATCCGCCGCAGTACCCTGGATGGGCATGTTCAGCGCCACCCGCTCCCCGAAGGAGCGCTGGGCAAAGTTGCCGCTCTTCAGCTCCGGCAGCGCCCGCCTCCTGCCGAACAGCGTGGACACATAGCCGTCCCGTTTCGCCTGGGCGACGATGTTTTTCTGGTAGTCCCGGACGCCGCTGTACTTCGCCAGGTAGGCGTCCATATACGCCTTGGCCTCGTTGGGGAACACCCCGATGTCCTGGGCCAGGGACCAGGCGGAGATGCCGTAGACAATGCCGAAGTTCACGGCCTTGGCGTGGCTGCGCTGGAGCTTTGTCACCTCTGTCAGCGGGATACCGAAGACCTGGGAGGCGGTGACCGCGTGGATGTCCTCGCCGCCGCGGAACGCGGCGATCATGTTTTCGTCCGCGCTGATGTGGGCCAGCAGCCGCAGCTCGATCTGGCTGTAGTCCGCGTCCACCAGCACCTCCCCCGCCGGGGCGACAAACATCTTTCGGATCTGACCGCCAAACTGGCGGCGGATGGGGATGTTTTGCAGGTTCGGCTCCCGGGAGGACAGGCGTCCCGTGTCCGTGACGGTCATCATAAAGCTGGTGTGGATGCGCCCGTCGGGGCCGATCTCTTTCAAAAGGCCGTCGGCGTAGGTGCTTTTCAGCTTGGTCAGCATCCGGTAGTCCAGCACCTTGTCCACGATGGGGTGCTTGTCCCGGAGCTTTTCCAGCACGTCGGCGTTGGTGCTCCACCCGGTTTTGGTCTTCTTTCCGGCGGGCAGCATCAGCCTTTCAAACAGCACCTCGCCGAGCTGCTTGGGGGAGGCGATGTTGAACTCCCCGCCGGCAAGCGCCCAGATCTCCTTTTGCAGCGTGTCGATGGATTCCGTCATGCTGTCGCCGAACTGCCGCAGGGCGTCCCGGTCCACGAGAAAGCCCTCCCGCTCCATCTCCGCCAACACCGGGCAGAGGGGCAGCTCGATCTCGGAAAACAGCCTGTCCATTCCAAGCTCACGCAGCTTGGGCTCCATGGCCTCCCGCAGGGCCGCGATGGACGCGGCCTCGGACGCCAGAACGCTATAGCGCTCCGCCCGCGCCCGGTCCCCGTCCGGCTCCAGCGGGGCGTCCAGCAGGGACATTTGGCCGTCTCCCCCGCTCTGCGTGCCGGCAAAGGGCTCAAAGCCGCAGTAGCGCACGGTCAGCCTGCGCAGATCGTAGCTCCCCGCCGTGGCGTCCAGCAGGTACCCCGCCAGGGCGCTGTCGAAGATCCATCCCTCCGGGCGCACGCCGTAATCCAGCAGCGCCCGCTGCAAATCCTTGATCTCATGCCCGGCCTTGGGCAGTTCGGGGGCAAAAAGCGCGCGCAGGGCAGCGCCGAAATCTCCCTGAAAGCGGGAGCGGTCCAGGATATACGCCACTGCCTCCGTCTCTGACAGGTCCGTATGCAGCGCAAGCAGCTCCGGGCCGGGCGCGGCGCGGACATAGACCGTGTTCCCCGTGTCCGCCAGCGAGCGCGCAGCGGCAAGGGCGTCGGCGTCCGTCAGCACCTCCGCCGTGGTGCAGGTCCCGGCGAAGGTCCCCGCCTCCGCAGGGGCGGCGCTCTCCTCGGGCTTTTTCACGCCCCACTTCTCCAAATATTTCGCAAAGCCCAGCCGCAGCAGCAGGCCGTACAGCTCCGGGCGGTAGCCATGGTCCCAGCGGGCCTTGTCCGGATCAAGCTCCATTGGCACGTCGGTGACGATAGTGGCCAGCTCGTAGCTCAGACGCGCAGATTCCTCCCCGGCGGCAAGCTTTTTGCGCACGCCGTCCTTGATCTCCAGGCTGTCCAGCTCCCGATAAATGCGGTCGATGCTGTCGTAGCGGCGCACAAGATCCAGGGCGGTCTTCTCCCCCACCCCGGCTACGCCGGGAATGTTGTCGCTGGCGTCCCCCATCAGGGCTTTCAGGTCGATGATGTGGACGGGGTCGAAGCCGTACTCCTCCCGGAACCGCTCCACGGTGTAGTCCACGGTCTCCGTCTTCCCCATGCGGGTCTTGACGTGCAGGACCCTTGTCCCCTCCGTGATGAGCTGGAAGGAATCCCGGTCCCCGGTGACGATGACGCACCTGTCCCCGGATGCCTCGCATCTGCGGGAGATCGTCCCCAGCAGGTCGTCCGCCTCGAAGCCCTCCTTTTCCACCCGCAGGATGCCCATGGCGTCCAGCACCTCCTTCAGGACGGGCATCTGGACAGCCAGCTCCTCCGGCATCCCTTTCCGCTGGGCCTTGTAGCCGTCGTATTTCAGATGGCGGAAGGTGGGGGCTTTCAGGTCAAAGGCCACGGCGACGGCCTCCGGCTTTTCCTCCTCCAACAGCTTTTGCAAAATGGCGAGAAAGCCGTAGACGGCGTTGGTGGGGGTCCCGTCCGGGGCGTTCAGCATCCGGATGCCGTAAAAGGCCCGGTTGACAATGCTGTTCCCGTCGATGGCAAGCAGTTTCATTCCTTCGCTCCTTCCAGACGATTGGGTCCGTCCCCGCCCAGACGGCGGTACACGGTGTAATACATGGTGAGAAAGCTGGCTCCGCCCCCCAGCAGGTCGGAGATGGGCTCGGACCAGAACACGCCCATGACGCCCAGGCCCCCAATCCGGGGCAGCAGGAAAATCAGCGGCGTGACGATGACCACCTTCCGCAGGATGGAGAACGTGGCCGCCTGCCGGCTCTTGCCCAGACCGAGGAATACGCTCTGGCCCGCGATCATCAGCGCCATAAACACGAAGCCGGAGAAAAAGACCCGCATGGCGGGGACGGCAACAGCCACCATCTCCGGGTCGCTGTTGAAGACGCGCACGATCCCCCCGGCAAAGAGCATGACGCAAAGCCAGGCCAGGGCGGCATAGCTGAAGACGAAGAGACAGAGAAACCGGATGCCCGCCTTGACGCGGCTGTAGACCCTCGCGCCGTAGTTGAAGCCCAGCACCGGCTGCGCCCCGTCCCGCAGGCCGCTGCAGGCCATAAACAGCAGCTCCCGCACGGAGTTGATGACGGTCATGGCCCCCACGTACAGGTCACCGCCCCAGGCTCCCAGCGTCACGTTGTAGGAGATCTGGACGATGGCGTTGGTGATGCTCATGACAAAGCCCGTGACCCCCAGGGCGAGGATGCGCCGGACGATGGCCCACCGGAGGCGCATGTTGCGCCGTTTCAGGGTCAGGATCGCCCGACGGCTCAGGAGAAAGCCCATGGCCCAGCAGGCGGAAACCGCCTGGGACAGCACCGTGGCGATGGCAGCGCCGGTGATGCCCATCCCGAACACAAAGATGAACAGGGGGTCCAGACAGATGTTCAGTACCGCGCCGATGGTCACGGTGAGCATCCCCACCCGGGCAAAGCCCTGGGAGTTGATGAACACGTTCATGCCCAGGCTCAGCATGACGAAGACCGTGCCGCAGAGATAGACCCGGGCATAGCCGGCGGCATAAGGCCATGTGGCCTCGCTGGCGCCGAACGCAAAGAGGATGGGCTTTAAAAAAACCTGGAGCAGCACCGTCAGCGCTCCGCCGAACAGCAGCAGCAGCGTCAGGGCGTTGGCCTCCACCCGCTCGGCGTAGTCCAAATCGCCGCTGCCCCGGGCGATGGAGCACAGCGGTCCGCCCCCCGCGCCGCAGAGGCCGGAGAACGCGGTGATGAGGCTGACCACGGGCATGCACAGCCCCAGGCCGGTGAGGGCCAGGGAGCCCACACCCTCCATGTGGCCGATGTACATCCGGTCCACCACGCTATAGAGCACGTTCACCGTCTGGGCCAGCATCATGGGGATGGCCATCCGCAGGATCACCCGCCAGACCGCGCCCTGGGTGAAGTCGTTTTTTCCGGCCGCCGCTGTCAAGAGATGTGCGCCTCCCCTCGCTCTGTCGGTCACTGTTTGCCGCTGTGATGCCCCTCGCCTTTCAGCAGAATGATCCGGTCCCGCAGCTCCGCCGCGATCTCGAATTCCAGCATCTTCGCGGCCTCTTTCATCTGCTTCTCCAGCCGGGCGATCTCCGCCAGGCGCTCCTTGTCCGTCATCTTGACGCCGTTGCGGCCTTTCTTCATGGCGGAGGTGCTGCCGGAGAGCTGCAGCAGCTCCCGGATGTCCTTCACAATTGTCTTGGGTACGATGCCATGGGCGGCGTTGTACTCCTGCTGCCGCCGCCGCCGACGCTCCGTCTCCGTGATGGCGGAATGCATGCTGGGCGTCACGGTGTCGGCGTACATGATGACCGTCCCCTCCGCGTTCCGGGCGGCGCGGCCGATGGTCTGGATGAGACTGGTTTCGCTGCGCAAAAACCCCTCCTTGTCCGCATCCAGAATCGCCACCAGACTGACCTCCGGCAGGTCGAGGCCCTCCCGCAGCAGGTTGATGCCGATGAGCACGTCGAACTCCCCCAGGCGCAGGTCCCGGATGATCTCCATGCGCTGCATGGCGTCGATGTCGTGGTGCATATAGCGGCAGCGGACCCCGGCCCCGCCCAGGTAATCCGTCAGGTCCTCCGCCATGCGCTTGGTCAGGGTGGTCACCAGCACCCGCTCTTTTTTGGCGGTGCGGGCGTTTATCTCCCCCAGGAGGTCGTCGATCTGTCCCTCCACGGGCCGGACGAGAATCTCCGGGTCCGTCAGGCCCGTGGGGCGGATGATCTGCTCCGCCGTGTTGCCCGCCCGGCTGCGCTCATACTCCCCCGGCGTGGCGGAGACGTAGACGGCCTGGTTCAGCCGCCGGTCGAACTCCTCGAATTTCAGGGGACGGTTGTCAAAGGCCGAGGGCAGGCGGAAGCCGTAGCTGATGAGGCTGTCCTTGCGGGCGTGGTCCCCGTTGTACATGGCCCGGACCTGGGGCAGCGTGGCGTGGCTCTCGTCCACAAACAGCAGAAAGTCCTTCGGAAAGTAGTCCAGCAGCGTCATGGGCGCGCTGCCGGGGGCGCGGCCCGAGATGATGCGGGAGTAGTTCTCGATGCCGGAGCAGTAGCCCAGCTCCGTCAGCATCTCAATGTCGTAATTCACCCGCTCGGCGATGCGCTGGGCCTCGATAAGCTTGCCGTGCTCCTTGAAGTACGCCACCCGCTCGTCGCACTCCCGCCGGATCTCCCGGCAGGCCCGTTCCAGCTTCTCATGGGTGGTGACGTAGTGGCTGGCGGGCCAGATTGGAATGGAGTTGACCCGGCTCTCCGCCGCGCCCGTCACCGGGTTGATCACGCTGATCCGGTCGATCTCGTCCCCGAAATACTCCACCCGCACCGCCTTGTCCTTCCAGTAGGCGGGCCAGATCTCGACGGTGTCCCCCCGGACCCGGAACATGTTCCGCTCAAAGGCAATGTCGTTTCGCTCATAGCGGATATCGATCAGGCGGTGGAGCAGTCGGTCGATGGGCTCCTCCGCCCCGGTGGTCAGATTGATCATGAGCTTTGTGAAGTCGTCCGGCTCGCCCAGGCCGTAGATGCAGCTCACGGAGGCCACCACGATCACGTCCCGCCGCTCCAGCAGCGAGGCGGTGGCACTCAGGCGCAGCCGGTCGATCTCGTCGTTGATGGAGGAGTCTTTCTCAATATAGGTATCGGTGCTGGCGATGTACGCCTCCGGCTGGTAGTAGTCGTAGTAGGAGACGAAATACTCCACGGCGTTGTGGGGAAAGAACTCCCGGAACTCCCCGCAGAGCTGGGCCGCCAGGGTCTTGTTGTGGGCCAGGACCAGGGTGGGGCGCTGTACGGCCTCGATGACCTTTGCCATGGTATAGGTCTTGCCACTGCCGGTGACGCCCAGCAGCACCTGCTCCCGCAGTCCGTCCTCCACGCCCCGGGCCAGGGAGGCGATGGCCTCCGGCTGGTCCCCGGAGGGAGTGTATTCGCTGACAACCTTGAATTCCGCCATGATAGTTCCTCCGCATTGCGTGTCAGGAGAACCGTCCCTGTGACACACTCGTTGTTTACTTCTTGCCGTAGACGGCTTTCATCCGCCTGTCGTGGTCCAAAATGCGCTTGCGCAGCCGCAGAGACTTGGGGGTCACCTCCAGCAGCTCGTCGTCGGCCAAAAACTCCAGACACTGCTCCAGGCTCATCTGCCGGGGCGGGGTGAGGCGCAGGGCCTCGTCGCTGCCGGCGGCACGGGTGTTGGTGAGCTGCTTGCGCTTGCACACGTTGAGGGTGATGTCCTCGGCCTTGGGGCACTCGCCGATGATCATGCCGCCGTAGACCGGCACGCCGGGGCCGATGAACAGCGCGCCGCGCTCCTGGGCGGAGAAGAGGCCGTAGGTGACGCTCTCGCCGGTCTCCCACGCCACCAGCGAGCCGGTGTTCCGGCGGGCGATGTCCCCCTTCCAGGGGCCGTATTTCTCAAAGACGCTGGCCATGATGCCCTCGCCCTTGGTGTCCGTCAGAAACTCGTTCCGGTAGCCGAACAGGCCGCGGGAGGGCACCAGGAACTCCGCCTTCATGCGGTTGCCCACGGGGGTCATCTCCAGCAGCTCGCCCCGGCGCTGGCCCAGCTTTTCAATGACGGAGCCGATGAACTCCTGGGGCACGTCTGTGACCACCCGCTCGATGGGCTCGCACTTCTGGCCGTCAATCTCCTGCAGCAGGACCCGCGGGGGTCCCACCTGGAACTCGTAGCCCTCCCGCCGCATGGTCTCGATCAGGATGGAAAGACTCATCTCGCCCCGGCCGGCCACGTTGAAGGAGTCGGTGCTGCCCTCCACGTCCGTGACCCGGAGGGACACGTCCTTGAGGGTCTCCCGGCGCAGCCGCTCGCCGATCTGCCGGGAGGTGACGAACTTCCCCTCCCGCCCGGCGTAGGGGCTGTCGTTGACGGAGAACGTCATCTCCAGCGTGGGGGCGGAGATCTGCACAAAGGGCAGGGGCTCGGCAAAGCCTCTGGCGCAGATCGTATCGCCGATGGTCACGTCGCCGATGCCGCTCATGGCGATGATGCTGCCGGCGGCGGCCTCGGTCACGGGCACTCTTGCCAGCCCGTCGAACTCGTAGAGGCTGACGGCCTTGGCCTTCTGGGGGGCGGCGTCGGGGCTGTGGTAGTTGCAGACCTCGATCTCCTGGTTCTGCTTCACGACTCCGCGCTCGATGCGGCCGATGGCGATGCGTCCCACATAGTCGTTGTAGTCGATGGAGCTGACCAGCATCTGGAAGGGCTTGTCCACGTCCTGCTCCGGGGCGGGGATGTACTCCAGAATGGTCTCGAACAGGGGGACCAGATCCTCTCCCACCACGTCGGGGGAATAGGAGGCGGTGCCCTGCCGCCCGGAGCAGAACAGCATGGGGCTGTCAAGCTGCTCGTCGGTGGCGTCCAGGTCCATCAGCAGCTCCAGCACCTCGTCGATGACCTGGTGGATGCGCTGGTCGGGCCGGTCGATCTTGTTCACCACCACGATGACCCGGTGTCCCAGCTCCAGGGCGCGGGACAGCACGAAGCGGGTCTGGGGCATTGGCCCCTCCGCGGCGTCCACCAGCAGCAGCACGCCGTTGACCATCTTCAAAATCCGCTCCACCTCGCCGCCGAAGTCCGCGTGGCCCGGGGTGTCCACGATATTGA
>JAFTBW010000075.1 GCA_017455015.1 Oscillospiraceae bacterium
CTCCCCCTTGAGGGGGAGGGAATTGGTGCGGTTTTTTCCGTGAGCGCTGTTTTCCCAACTGCACGGGTCGAATCTTTTTATCCGGAGATTCGTGATTCATCTATATCACTAACCACTAACCACTAACCACTAACCACTTTTCCGGTTTATCCGGGTTAGGATTCGCTCAGAAATAAATGTCAAGATTCTGGCGCAGGATCAATCGTTCTGCGCGAGGCGACGGAGCGCAGCGATACTTTGTGTATCGCAAGCACTTGCAACGAAGCGCAGGGCGATTGAAACAAGTCAGAAATTGACAGTTGTTTTTGAGCGAATCCTTACAGCAGGAGAAATATCCCCAGCATGATGAGAAATTCCGTGTCCCCGCTCTCCCGATAGAGCAGATAGAGCAGGGCAAGCACCAGCAGGTCCTCCGTCTCCAGCCGGTCCGGCAGCAGCTTCCCCAGCAGCTTTGCGATGTCCGGCGCGGCGCCCTGTGGGGGAGGCGGCGAAAACGGCGGCCTCCCCGGCGGGGGCGGGTGATTTTCCGGCGGTGGCCCGGGGGGCTCCTGCCGCGGCGGAGGGTTCCCCGCAGGGGACGGACCCGGCGGGTTCCCCGCAGGGGACGGACCCGGCGGGTCCTCCACCCGGACGTATCTGCCGCTGTTGCCCTGGTACCGGTTATACATCTCCCAGTCTCTCCCCCTCTCCCAGGACAAAGCCCGCCATCCGGGCCATTTTGGCCAGCCGGGCGGCCCTGCGCAGCTTTTTTCCCCGCTCCTGCCCCAGATAGGGAACAAGCGCGGAGATCAGCCGGTTCACGCCGTCGTCCCCCGACGCCGCCGCCATGGCCGCGCGCAGCGGAGCAGCGCCGCCCGCCCCGTCCGGCTGCTCCTGCCCCTCCGCGGCCCCGCCGCCCAGGATGCCGGAGGCCATGCGGGTGAGCCGCTCCAGCTCCGCCGGATCGGACAGGACCCGGTTCAGGGTTTCGGTCAGCTCATCCATCGCCCATCGCTTTCCGCAGCCGCTCTGCCAGGGCCTTCCCCTCCGGAGTGCCCAGCACCTGCCGCAGCGCCGCGCCCATGGCCGCGCTGTCGCCGCCCTTTACCGCCCGCTCCAGGGCGGCGGTGTCCAGAGTGTTCGCCAGGGCTTTTGCCTCGGCGGAGCCCGCGGCGGCGCGCAGGGCGGCGGAGTCCGCCACGGTCCGTTTCAAAGCGTCAAGATCCATTCCGATCCCCTCCCTCTGTCCCACTATATTCCACGCTTCCCGAAAGGTTGACTGAAATATGCTGCTTGCTGTCTTTTCCGACTCCCACGGCAACGTGGGCAACCTGCGCCGGGCCATGGAGCTGTCCAGGCCCGACCACGCCATCTTTCTGGGCGACGGCCTCCGGGACGCGGAGGCCGTGGAGCGGGAGCACCCCGACATCCCTTTCATCCTGCTCCGGGGCAACTGCGACTGGTCCGGCACGGGCTATGACGAAAGCCTGCTGTTCGAGCTGGACGGGGTGCGCATCTTTGCCGCCCACGGCCACCGGCACAATGTCAAGCTGGGGCGGGAGGGCTTCTGGAACAGCGTGTTCTGCTCCGGTTCCGCCCTGGGGCTCTACGGCCACACCCACCGGGCGTTGATCGAGCAGTCCGAGGGGCGCTATCTCATGAACCCCGGCAGCGTGGGGGATTTGAGCTATCCCACCTACGGGCTGGTCCGTCTGGACCGGGGAAGCTTCACCTGCGAGCTGCGGGTCCTGGAGCGGGAATAGAGCGTTTTCATTTTCTCTTTCGTTGCCTCGCAGAGTTCCGCGCCGCAGCGCGGAAAAAATCAAACTATTTTTGACGGAAACCGCGTTTTCGTCAAAAATACTCTACGCGGAGTGAGCGTGCGAGCGTCCCCCGCAAGCGAGTGCGCGAACACTGGCTCCGATCAGAAAACATGCCGAGGGCATGTTTTCAGGAGACAGAGGCGCGAAGCGACACATCCTTTCACGGAGTGATGAAATTGCAAATTTCATCACTCGTGAGTATAGAAAGAGAGGGATCGCCATGCGTTCACCGGAGCAGATCGGGAGGATCATCGCCGCCCTGGAGGCGGAGTACCCGGACGCCCTGTGCGCTCTGGAATACGGCAAGGACTACGAGCTGCTGTTCTCCGTCCGCCTCAGCGCCCAGTGTACCGACGCCAGGGTAAATCTGGTGACGCCCGCGCTGTTCGCCCGCTATCCGACGCTGGAGGATTTTGCGGCGGCGGAGCAGGAGGAGCTGGAGGGCTACATACGCACCTGCGGCTTTTTCCGCAGCAAGGCCCGGGACATCATCGGCAGCGCCCGGATGCTGCTGGACCGCTACGGCGGGCGCGTCCCCGGCACCATGGAGGAGCTGCTGGCCCTGCCGGGGGTGGGGCGCAAAACCGCCAACCTGATTCTGGGGGACATCTTCCGGGCCCCGGGCAGCGTGGTGGTGGACACCCACTGCATCCGCATCAGCAACCGGCTGGGCCTGGTGGACGGCCTGAAGGAGCCGGAGAAAATCGAAACGGCCCTGCGGGCGATTTTGCCCGCGGAGAAGAGCAGTGACTTCTGCCACCGGATCGTCCTCCACGGGCGGGCGGTCTGTACGGCCAGGAAGCCCGACTGCGGCGGCTGCTGCTGCGCCTCCGACTGTCAGTTTTTCAGCGGATCATAAAGCGGATCATAAAAAGGATGAAGTGAATTTGACGGACATTGAAAAAAAGCGGGAGCGGGCGGCGCTCTGCGGCCTCAGCTCCCCCAGCCTGGGCAAGGAAGAAAGCAGCACGGACGTGAGCATGGAGGAGCTGGCCGCCCTGGTGGAGACCGCCGGCGGCGAGGCCGTGGCCATGCTGACCCAGACCCGGCCCGCGCCGGACAGCCGCAGCTTCATCGGCGAGGGGAAGGAGCAGGAGCTCAAAGAGCTGATCCGGGCCAACGAGTGCGATCTGGCGGTCTTTGACAACGAGCTGTCCCCCAGCCAGATGCGGGTGCTCTCGGAGGACCTGGGCGTCAAGGTCATGGACCGCTCCGGGCTGATTCTGGACATCTTCGCCCAGCGGGCCAGAACCAGAGAGGGCCAGCTCCAGGTGGAGCTGGCGCAATATAAATATCTGCTGCCCCGGCTGCTGGGCATGTGGACCCATCTGGAGCGGCAGGAGGGCGCCATCGGCACCCGCGGCCCCGGCGAGACGCAGCTCGAATCCGACCGCCGCCACATCCGCCGGAAAATTCAAAAACTGGAGGAGGAGCTGGCGGAGGTGCGCCGCAACCGGGCCACCCAGCGCCGGAAGCGGGAGAAGAACCGCATCCCCTCCGCCGCCCTGGTGGGCTACACCAACGCGGGAAAAAGCACGCTTCTCAACCTGCTGACGGACAGCGCCATCCCCGCCAACGACCGGCTGTTCGACACCCTGGACACCACCACCCGCCGTCTGGCGGTGGACGAGGTGCAGGAGGTGCTGCTCAGCGACACCGTGGGCTTCATCCGCCATCTGCCCACCCATCTGGTGGAGGCGTTCAAGGCCACGCTGGAGGAGCTGACCTTTGCCGACGTGCTGCTCCACGTCATCGACGTCAGCTCCCCCGAGTGGGAGAGCCAGGCCGCCGTGGTGGACGGGCTGATCCGGCAGTTGGGGGCGGAGCAGACCCCCTGCATCCGGGTCTACAACAAGTGCGACAAGTGCCCGGGGGAGCTGCCCCGGCAGCGGGACGGGGTCTGGATCTCCGCCAAAACCGGCGAGGGTACGGCGGAGCTGCTGCGCGCCCTGTCCGAAACCCTGGATCGGGGCAAGCGCCGGGGGACCTTCCTGCTCCCCTACGATCAGGGGAGCCTGGTGCAGCTCATCCACGACCAGGGCGCGGTGCTGGAGAGCGAATACACCGAGTCCGGCGTCCGCCTGCGGGCGGTGGTGCAGCCGGAGCTGTGGGAAAAACTCCGCAGATATATAGAGGAGGAGCCATGAACCTGAACACGAACCGTCTTCTGCTCCGCCCCTGGCGGCAGGAGGACGCGGACGCCCTGTACAAATACGCCTCCGACCCGGCGGTGGGACCGGCCTGCGGCTGGGTCCCCCACCGGAACCGGGAGGAGAGCCGCCGCATCATCCTGACGGTGCTGAACGGGGAACATACCTTTGCCCTGGTGCTCAAGGAGACGCAGGAGCCGGTGGGCTGCGCCAGCCTGTTCCGCGGCGCGGTCTGCGCGGAGCAGGACCTGGAGCTGGGCTACTGGCTGGGCCGTCCCCTGTGGGGGCAGGGCCTCATGACCGAGGCCGCCCGGAGGCTGGTGAAGTACGGCTTTTCCCAGCTTGAGTGCCCGCGCATCTGGTGCGCCCACGCCGTCTCCAACGCCCGCTCCCGCCGGATCATCGAAAAGCTGCGCTTCCGGCAGGAATTTTTGCGGGAGGAGGTGGCCCCCGCCATCGGCGAGCGGCGGCTCATATACTACTACTCCCGGTTCCGGGAGGAGGAACGGAGGGGCGAGGGATGAAAAGCTACCTCACCCCCGACGGCCCCGGCGCGTCCGAGCTCGTGGAAAAGCGCTCCCGCTTTCTGGGGCTGGTGCGGCCTGTAGAGAGCGAGGAAGCCGCCAGGGCCATGATCGAGGAAGTGAAGAAAAAGCACTACGACGCCCGGCACAACTGCTGGTGCTATCTGTTCCGGGACGGTCCCGTCCGCTACAGCGATGACGGGGAGCCCCAGGGCACCGCAGGCCAGCCCATGCTGAACGTGTTCCAGGCCGGGGGCGTCACGGACCTCTGCTGCGTGGTGACCCGCTACTTCGGCGGGGTGCTGCTGGGGGCGGGCGGCCTGGTCCGGGCCTATTCCGCCGCGGCGAAGCAGGCCCTCGACGCTGCCGGACTCCGGCGCATGGACCAGTGGCGCAGCGTGGAGCTTGACTGCCCCTACCCCCTCTATGAGCGGGTGCGGCGGCTGCTGGAGGACCGGGGGGCGGCGACGGAGCGCTGCGACTTCGGCGCGGCGGTCTCGATCGGCGCGCTGCTGCCGGAGGCGGAGGCCGCGGGCTTTGCCCGGGCCCTGGGGGAGCTGTCCGCCGGTACGGTCACGCCCCGGGAGGGGGCGACCGTTTTCCGCGGCGTCCGGGTGAACTGAAACAGGGGACGGTTCCTCGTTTCATTTCTGGAACGAGGAACCGTCCCCTGTTTTGTGAATTTAAGGATTGTCTTTTACGCAAGGGCGTGGTAAAATAACCCTGCGACACAAAACCTCATATTTTTTCTTATTCGCAAAGGTGGGTTTTTACCTTTTGGTAAAAACGCATCTCCACTTCCTATCTTTGCGGGTAAGAAGGTTTTGTGTCGCAGCAATCGGAGTTGCGTTTTTCGTGGCGCGGCTTCGGCTGCGCCACTTTTTTTAAGGAAACGCTGATTAAATCAACGCGTGCGATTGGCGCGCAAATTTTGTGTCCGCCAAGGCGCAAAAACCGCAGGAATACTTTGTGTATTTCAAGGTTTTTGCAACGCAGGCGGGCGCAAAATTTGCCTCAAGCGTGCGTGGAGATTTATTCAGCGTTTCCTTAAGGAGGGACATTCGATGAATGGGCAGCGGAGTTTGATTTTTACCTATCACCCGGAATCAATACTGGACTTTGGAGACGCGAGTATTCCGAAAGCCGTGTTGCCGCATCAGATTATGGATCGGATCGTTCTGGAAGGCCTTGAATATGAAAACTTTATCATGGATATGCGCGTAGAACGACAGTTCATTGAAGATTGCGCGCCGCTTTGTGCATCAGGAAACCGGCAAAACGGCTGCTTGCTGATTCAACAAGGCGGGCAAAAGGCAGATGGGATTCTGGTGATACCGGAAAACGGCGGCTGTGTGAAATATGCGGCGGAGTACCATGATCTTACGGATGTATGAGTGAATCGGGACGGTGTTTGAAACAAAGATGCTTGAAACAGGGGACGGTGCTTCGTTTCATTTTTGAAACGAAGCACCGTCCCCGTGACTCTATGAAAAGTGAAATTGACAATTCAGGACGATCATGGTAAAATTCGACTGCTCCATAACGGAGCTGCGAAATGACGAAAGAGCGCTGCTCGATATAAAAGGCGGTCGGCTACTCCCTGATGAGGGGAGGGATGCTTATGGGACGCTGGAAAAAGCTTCTGGCGGTTCTGGTATGCTTCGCCGTTATGGCCTACATACTGACCATAAAAGTCTGCTGACCGCCCGGATGCCACCCGGACGGCCAGTATCTTTTGATCTCGTCGTGAAGGGCTGACCGCCATATCGCAGCGCCCTTTTGTATTCTTGATTATATACCTCATCTTCTCTCCTGTCAAGCAGAGAGCGGTGCCGTGTGGAAGAGTCATTACTGTTCACACCAGGGGGGAGGGATGAAGTGCTGCCTCACCCCCGACGGCCCCGGCGCGTCCGAGCTCGTGGAAAAGCGCTCCCGCTTTCTGGGGCTGGTGCGGCCCGTGGAGCGCGAGGAGACTCGCGCCATGATCGAGGAAGTGAAGAAAAAGCGCTGCGACGCCCGGCACAACTGCTGGTGCTATCTGTTCCGGGACGGTCCCGTCCGCTACAGCGACGACGGGGAGCCCCAGGGCGCCACAGGCCAGCCCATGCTGAACGTGTTCCAGGCCGGGGGCGTCACGGACCTCTGCTGCGTGGTGACCCGCTGCTTCGGCGGCGCGCTGCTGCCGGAGGCGGAGGCCGCGGGCTTTGCCCGGGCCCTGGGGGAGCTGTCCGCCGGTACGGTCACGCCCCGGGAGGGGGCGACCGTTTTCCGCGGCGTCCGGATCAGCGGGGACGGAGCATGAAAGCAGGGCGAAGGATATCCCTCCGCCCTGCAAAATGCATTCAGCAGCCGCAGCCGAACAGGCAGCACAGAAGCCCGAACAGCGAGCTGCAATCAAATCCGAAACACATGTACGATGATACGCTCCTTTCCTGCGGCCGTCGCCGTATGTCCCTTGGGCAATTCAATCATAGCAGATTTTCAGTAAAATTCAAGGAACAGATTCTGGAAACAGCGTGACGACTCTTGTTTCGTGCGGTTTTCCGAAAATCTTTCGACCTGTGCAGATGGAAGGATTTGTGCAATCCCCATGCTTTTTTGAAAAAGGGGATTGTATTTTTGCGCACAAGTGACTATAATATGCACGGGTCAAAGACCCGTGAATCTCTTAAGGAAACGCTGATGAAAGCAACGTGTGCGCCTGGCGAGCAAATTTTGTGTCCGCAAGGCGCAAAAATCGCAGGAATACTTTGTGTATTTCAAGGTTTTTGTAACGCAGGCGGGCGCAAAATTTGCCGCCAGACGTGCGCGGGGATTTCTTCGGCGTTTCCTTAACAAACAGGAGGAACAGACATGAAAAAGATACTTTCCATCGCACTGGCGCTGTGCCTGATCCTGGCCCTGGCAGCCTGCGGCAGCACGTCCGGCGGCACGTCCGGCGGCAGCGCTTCTCCGGCCTCCGCCACCAACGTCACCGCCCCCAGCTCCGGAAGCTCCGGGGACGGCGGTTCGGAGGAAAAGACGGGGGAAAAGCTGGTCATCGTCCCCGATCTGGACTACACCATCCGCATCTACTCCAACTCCAACTCCACGGAGCGGACCACCTGGCTCATCAACGAGGCCAAGGACGCCGGCTTCAACATCAGCATCGACGACAACTCCGTCATCTCCGGCGACACCGCCGCCATCCAGGCCGCCAACGAAAACAAGGACGGCGACCTGATCTTCGGCCTGAACGAGACCCGCTGGGGCCAGCTCATTAACGGCCAGTATGAGAACCTGAGCATCCGGGACTGGACCCCCGACTGGGCCGGTCAGGTGGGCGACTTCGTCTACCCCGGCAAGGCCTACGGCATCGTCATCCAGAACGTGCTGATGCTCTACCGCAACGACGAGCTGGGTACGAACGGCGAGAAGCTGCACTTTGCACACTGGTCCGACGTGGTGGACAGCGGCTATCAGTGGTACCGCCAGAACAAGGTGGGCGGCACTACCAACATGAACATCAACTCCGCCATGCTCTATCCCTTTGTGGACCCGTCCTCTCCCGCCGGCGGCATCAGCGTGGACGGCTGGAAGACCCTGTGGCGCTTCTGCGCCGAGGGCATCTCCGGCGGCGACGATTACAAGTACGGCTTTGATCCTCTGAACAAGGGCGACGTGGCGGTCAGCGAGTTCTACTCCTCCGCTCTCTACGGCAAGATCGACGCCGCGGCGGAGTCCTCCTCCAAGCCCCTGCTGGGCACCTTTGAGCCGGAGAACTGGGATCTGGTGGATATCGACGACGGCACCTACTATATCGCCGAGTATATCGGCATCCTGGATAAGCCGGGCCGGACCGAGGAGCAGACCCTGGCGGTGGAAGCCTTTGCCAACTGGTTCGGCTCCGCCGAGATCCAGGCCGCCTGGGGCGAGGAATTCGACTCCTTCCCCTGCAACACCGAGGCCGCCGAGGCCCTGTATCCCGACGGCGTTCCCGCCATCTATCAGCTCAAAAACTTTGCCCTGAACACCGTGGCTGACGGCTCCACCTACGCCGAGTATGTGGCCGCCCACAACGCCGAGTGGACCAACATCATGACCAACCTGGGCTTCTACTGGGCCGACCAGAGCGCCGCCCCCGCCACTCCGGATTGGGATAATCTGGATTGGGCCACCCTGACCCAGAAAGCGGAATAAAAAGCTGCTTTCTCCCGACCTGATCCTGTTTCCGTGTTTTGATGTACCGTGAGCGGCGCCCCTCCCCGGAGGGAGGGGCGCCGTTTATAAAGGAGGGCTATGAACTAATGGGAAGATTGAGCATGTTTTTGGAGGGATTCAGAAAAGGTACGCAGGTACTTCTGTACAGCAAAAACGGGAAACTGATATTTAAAGGCGTGAAAGAGGATATTCCCTATCGCTTTAACGATCAGGTAAACATCCTCCTTGGCAGCGTTTATGTGGACGGAGAAGCAATTTCCATTACAGTGAATTACGATGACGAAAACTGAATCGCCCAATCGCGGGGAGAGTTCTTTTGACGCATGAAAAAGAACCTCCCCATGACTATTTCACAGACGGAATGCGAAAATGCGGCAAAAACTCATGCGATTGCACATTGCAATGCGCGTGCTTTCCTGTTATAATACCCCTGCTCAAAGGTATTTGAGCCGACAGTTCATTGGTACCTTCCTGTCGTTAAGGAAACGCTGATTAAAGCAACGCGTGCGGTTGGCGAGCAAATTTTGTGTCCGCCAAGGCGCAAAAACCGCAGGAATACTTTGTGTATTTCAAGGTTTTTGTAACGCAGGCGGGCGCAAAATTTGCCGCCAAACGTGC
>JAFTBW010000076.1 GCA_017455015.1 Oscillospiraceae bacterium
GCCCGGCTGCCAGAGTTCCGGGTGGGTGTTGGGATAGGCCTCCAGGCCGCCGGGGAAGACCTGATTGAAGTCGCCGCCGGCGATCACATAGTTGCCCTTCTCAAATTCCTCCTGCAAAAAGCCCCGGAGCTGCTGCGTCTGGGCCAGCTTGCCCGCGCCGTCGTCGTAGGCCTCCAGGTGCAGGTTCACCAGTACCAGTTCCCTGTCAGTCCCCTCCACGGGCAGGCGCGTGACCAGCAGGCAGCGTTTCAGGTTGGCGATGCGCAGGGGCCAGGAGAAGGGGCAGGGCAGGGAAAGGCGCTGTGCGTCCGTCACCGCGCAGTCGGAACAGGTCAGCAGCCCGCTGTTGACCCGGCCCAGGGGCGGGAAGGGGATGGGAACGAAGGGGCAGGAGTAGTTCAGGGCGTAGCAGGCGTTGCCGCTGGCCAGGGCCGCGGTCTCGTCCATGGAGTAGGTCCGGGCCGAATCGCTGTCCACCTCCTGGAGCAAAACCAGGTCGCAGTCGGCCTCCCGCAGCGTGTCGGCGATGCCGGAAAGATAGCGCCCCACCGTGGCCTCGTCCGCGGCGCGGGCGTTTTTGCCCCCGTCCATAAAAAAGTCCGAGCCGCTGCCCAGGCCCGCGTAGCCGATGTTCCAGCTCAGAATGGAGAGGGGTTCCCCCGCAGAAAGCAGCCGGGCGTCCGCGGCACTGCGCAGCACCTGGGCGGGTTCGACGGCGGGCGGGTTGAACTCCGTAGCCGTCAGCCAGCCCAAAAGCCCGCCCACAGCGGCCACCAGCACCAGGACGACGATCCCGAACACCTTGAATACACGTTTCATGTAAGTCCACCTCCGGGTTTTTGTATTTTGATTTAGTATAGCAGAGGTGGGACGGCGGCGCAAGCATCCAAGCGTGAGTAGATGGGGACGGTGAAGCGGACAGGGCGAAAAACGGAACGCCTCATGTAGGGGCCGGCGTCCCGACGGCCCCCGCAGCACACGGCAACGACTTGATTACACCTACGGCGAATCCGCGCACGCCCCTTCCTTCCCCCAGCGGGGGAAGGTGGCATCCGCCGATCCCCCGCGAGGCGGATGACGGAAGAGGGAGAACGTGACCGCCAGCAAACGGCAAAATCGTTCGCATACACCCCCGGCTGCGGTCATTTCCACATCGCGGTCCCGCCACGTTCTCCCTCTCCGGCCGCCCTTGTGGGCGGCACCCTCCGGGCCGTCGAGGACGCCGACCCCTACACGGGGAGGGACCGGGAGAGGGCGGAAAGATGCACACGAAATGCTCAATGACAGGGAGGAATGTACAAATTCCGAGGAAATTCCTCCTTCTCTCGCATTCACCGTCCCCATTGACTCACATTTTAGGTTATTTAGAAATAACTTGTTTTTTCTGCGCTATATGATATAATACATATCAACAAACGCGACGCCATAGCGACACAAAACACCCGGGCGGGAGGCTGGCCATGACGACGATTTTTCACCTTTCGGACCTGCACATCGTGACCAGCGGGCACTGGAACGCGCTGCGCGACTGCATCCTCGCGCAAGCGCGCGAGCTCCGCGGCGAGCGGGTGCTGCTGGCGCTCACCGGGGATTTCCACAACTACAATGAGGCGGGCTATCGGAAAGCGTCCGAGTTTTTGAAAAAGCTGATCGCGGAGCTGGGCATCCAAGCCGATGAGGACGTGTTTCTCATCCCCGGCAACCACGATGTAGGCGGGGAAGCGGCGATCCGCGCGCATTTTTCGTCTGACAAAAGCTTTGACTGGGAAGACTGGGATTACGATCAGGAGACCGCCCGCGCAAAGTTGAAAGATTGCGAGACCGATGACAGACACTACGCAAAGCTTCTCGAAAGACGCCTGAACGCCTACGCGCCCTACTGCGCCTTTATACAGGAGTTGGGCGTCTACCCGAAAGACTGCGGCCTGCTCCCGGCCAGGGTACACGTCCGCTGCTGGGAAAAAGGCAAACTGAACATCCTCCACCTGAACACGACGCTGATCTACGACGGCCATGAGAAGGAAAACCAGAAGCTGGACACTCTGGCCGCCTCCGGGGACGAGATCTGGGAGGGCTTTGACCCCAACCTCCCGACGCTGGCGCTGGGGCACAACAGCTATTACGATTTGTGCGAGGCGCATCAGCTGAGCCTGTCCGGCGTGTTCCGGCGGCGCGGCGTCTGCGCCTATCTCTGCGGGGACACGCACAGAGCGGAGCGGGAGGCGGCGCGGCAGAAGATCCCGCTGAACTACGGATTCAGCACGGAGATCGGCCCGATCCCCAACGTGGTCGGCGTCAAGGGCGCGGCCAACGAGTCGGACACCTATTCGGACTTCGGTCTCTACCTCCACCGCTGGGACGAGCAGAGGGGAGAAGTGCGGTCCGAGCTGCTGTCGTGGAAACCGGACCGCAACCATACCAGCTTTACCCACCTGAGCGAGGAGGGCTGCTACTATATCCCACGTATGGACATCCCTCTGCTGCTGGAAGAACAGAGAAAGCAGCAGGAGGAGCTGGCGCGGCTCCGGGACGCGGCGCAGAAAAAAGAGGGCCCCCCGCCGCCGGACACCGATCTGCTGCGGAAAGCACAGGCCCTGCTCGACAAAGGCAAAGGCGACGAGGCCCTGCAACTGCTCTCCGCCCCGGCGCGTGAGGAGGAGCTGGAAGCAGGAGAAGCGGCCACGCGCCGGGGACAGGAGCGTATCCGCCAGTACATTCAGGAAGAACTGCTGAAGATCGAGATCTGGAAGCGGAAGGGCCTGAACCGGGAGACAGTCCCCTTGATCCGCGCCGCGTACCGGCATTGCGCCGAGCTGATCCGGAAGCACCGCGTCTCCGTCCATGTCCTTTACGACTATGTCATTTTCCTTTCTGATATCCACGCCCACGCGGAGGCCATCGACACGGCCCAGTGGCTGCTGGCCCACAGCCGTCAGGAACGGGAACCGGAGGAAACGCTGGCACGGCTGAACAACACGTTGGGCAATCTGCTCAGCGACACGAACCGACTGCCGGAGGCGGAGGAGCGCTACCGGGAGGCGCTGGCGATCCGGCGCCGCCTGGCGGAGGCGAATCCGGCGGCATACGAGCCGGACCTGGCCGCGAGCTGCAACAATCTGGGCCTTCTGCTCAGCGACACGAACCGACTGCCGGAGGCGGAGGAGCGCTACCGGGAGGCGCTGGTGATCCGGCGCCGCCTGGCGGAGGCGAATCCCGCGGCATACGAGCCGGACCTGGCCATGAGCTGCAGCAATCTGGGCAATCTGCTCAGCGACACGAACCGACTGCCGGAGGCGGAGGAGCGCTACCGGGAGGCGCTGGCGATCCGGCGCCGCCTGGCGGAGGCGAATCCGGCGGCATACGAGCCGGACCTGGCC
>JAFTBW010000077.1 GCA_017455015.1 Oscillospiraceae bacterium
GCACGTCTGGCGGCAAATTTTGCGCCCGCCTGCGTTCCAAAAACCTTGAAATACACAAAGTATTCCTGCGGTTTTTGCGCCTTGGCGGACACAAAATTTGCTCGCCAACCGCACGCGTTGCTTTAATCAGCGTTTCCTTAACGCCTATTCCCTTGTGGGGGAGAGAAAAAGCGGAATGCTCATGCGAGTCCCAGCGCCGCCGCGGCTGGCGCGGGCAGCTCCGGGGCATGCTCATCCGCCGGGAAGCGCAAAACCGCGCCTGCCTGGGCGGACACGTTGGAGCCGGCAACGCTCACCGTTCCGGTGATCTGGAGGGAGAGGCCCTTTACCTGTCCCTCCGAGACGGTCAGGGTCAGCGTCCCCTCCCGCCAGGAGGGGGAGAGCTCAGACGCTTCGGAGGACAGCGTTTCCCCCAGGGCGGCCATAGCAGTCTCGTCCAGGGACCGGACCGTCTCGTCCGCGCCGCCGGCTGTCCCCTCCCCGCGCAGCGCCGCTTCCAGCGCCAGATTGAGAAGCCCCTCCACGTCCGTCAGCGCCGGTGCGCCGCCGGCGACAGGGCTGCCGTCGGCATGCACGGCATCCCCGCCGGCGGCGTACTGGACATCTCCCTCCCTGGTCAGAGCATCAAAGGCGCTGCCCTGCCAATAAGACCGCTGCCACAGGGCGCTCTCCGCCTCCAGCACCGGGCCGCAGCTCACGTTCCGGGTAAAGCGGACATTCAGAGGATCCCTGGTGACAAGCTCCAGCCAGGCCAGCAGCAGTGAGGTATGCTCCGCCGCCCCGTCCTCCGGGACGGAGACGCCGGTGGAAACCGCCTCCGCCACCGCCTGGGGCAAGGTCAGCTTGTCCGGCACCGGGTCAGGGCGCAAAAGGGCGTCCACCTGCGTGTCCGGGCCTGTCCAGGAGGCCGACAGCTCGGTGGGCTGTCCCTCTGCCACGGTCAGGTCCACGGTCAGGGAATCCACGGAGAGGCCGGCGGACTCCAGGCCGGGAAGAAACGCGGTCAGCACCTCCGCCGCCTCGCTGCCGGACACCTGGGCATGGGTGGTCTTCTCCTCGTTTCGCTGGGTGACGGTGACCTCCGTCTGCCGGTACAGCTCTGCCGCGGCGTTCAGAAGCACCTGCTCGTCCGGGAAACAGCCCACGGCCCGGAAAGCGCTGCCGTCGGAGAGCAGGCAGGTCTCTCCGCAGCGGTAGAGCTCCGTCCGGTACAGGTCCGTCTTTGTCACCCGTTTGCCGCCGCAGTCTGTGCTGCGGAGGGAAAAATCCGCTCCGTGCAGCTCTGAGCCGTTCCGTATGCATACGCTGAGGTTCAGGGCCATCTCCGTCCGCTCCGCGTAGTTTTGCAGCAGCATGGCGGTCTCCACGCTGCGGATCTCCGGAGCGAAGCGCAGCACCAATGCCGCGGCGGCCCCGATGCCGATGGCCGCCAGCAGCATGACCAGCCGCGCCCGCCTCCGGATGCGCCGGAACCGCTGCGCCCGGGCTTTCTCGTCCTCCCCTGTCTCCTTTCGGACCCGCCGCCGGATCAGCAGCGTGACCAGAAGGGCCAGCAGGGCAAGGACAAAGGCGCCGGTGATGGCCCACACCCACCAGGGGGTGTAGGCGGTCAGCACCGAGAGATACAGCGTCTCCCCGGGGGCGGTGAAGCTGAGATAGCTGCCAAAGCTCTCCGTCTCCGGCCGCGTCCAGGTCCCAGACCCGTCTGAGACATACAGCTCCGGCGCGCCGGAGAGGGTGCGGGAGGGCAGATAGCGAAAGGTGTGCTCCGATGCCCCGTCCGCAGGGACGGTCAGCTCCCACTGCTCCACCAGGGTCCGGCGGTAGGCCCGGAGAGTGTCCCACAGCCCATTCCGCTCCGGGCGGAAGTCCAGCATGGCGGGGGACAGCTCCAGCGTCTCCCCGTCGGCAAAGGCCCCCAGCACAAAGCAGATCGGGCGGGCGTCGGAGCGCGTCACATCCGAGGCCAGGGCGGTGACGCAGGGGGCGTAGACCGCCGTCACCACGGTGTCCAGGTGCAGGTGATCCAGCTCCTGCCGGTCCCAGACGGCGTAATACCCGTCCCGGGCAGGGATCGCCGGGAAAGTCTCCGGTCCGAAGCTGTCCCCATAGGAAAAGCGCAGCCGCTCCACGGTCTCATCCCCCGCCACAAAGCTCAGGGTGAAGCTGCGGTAGGCCCGGGGCAGATCGTCCAGGGCAAGCAGCTCGTCATAGCCGATGGGTTCGGCCTGTCCCTCCAGGCTGACCCGGTTGACGCCGCCCAGGCTGTCGGAGACGAAGCGGTTGCCGCTAAAGCTGCCCGCAGCGGCGCCGGACACCGCGCCGGTGTAGGGTCCCTGGCTTTGCAGGTCCACCAGCGAGACGCAGTCGGCCACCAGAAGGCGGGTGTCCTCCTCCGGGGCCGCGCCCACGATGCCGCCCACGCGGCTGCTGCCGCTGAGCGCGCAGCGGGCCCAGCAGCGGCGCAGGATGTTGTCCGCCCGTCCGGCGATGCCGCCCACATAGCCGCCCTCCAGGCTCTCGGCGCTGCCGTAGCCGAGGCAGCCGCTGACGACGCCCAGGCCGGCGTCGCCGCAGACCGCGCCGACGTTGTTGCGCTTTCCGGTCACTGTGCCGCCGTTGCGGCAGTCCTGGAGGATACATTTTAATTGATAGGTCCGATGGATGGAGGCGGACAGGCTCAGGGCGCCGTCCCCCTCGGGGTTCAGCGCGTCGTAGACGGACATACTGCCCGCGACGCCGCCCACGTTGATGTCGCCGGATACCGTTCCCTCGTTGACGCAGCGCAGCAGCTTGCCGCTGACTGCGCCGTCCACGTCCTCGTCGGAGACGTCCTCCACCACGGCGGTGACGGAGGCGTTCTCCGCGTCCTCCACCGCGCCCAGCAGGGTCTCCATGAGCGCCTGAAACTGGCCGTTGATGCGCCGGACATCGCCGGTAAGCTGCTCGGACGCGCCGGAAAGCTCGCCATTAAGTTGCTCCAACTGCCCGGAGACCTGGCCCAGGGCCTCCCGGAGCGCCTGGGCGGAGTCCTCCGTGCCTGCTCCCAGGGCGGGCAGGGCCGGGGTCTCCTGATTCCGGAGATAGTCCGTCAGCCGTCCCAGGTCCGTGAGGGAATCCGTCATCGCCCCCGCTGCCTTTGACAGCAGCGCGATGCTCTGCCGCAGCTCGTCAAAGCCCTCCTCCGACTCCGCGCCGGCCCGGTCCAGCTCCGCCAGCGCGGCGCGGAGGTGGTCAAAGGTCCCGTTCCCTCCTCCGCTGCCGGAGATCAGCTCCAGACCCCGCCGCGCAGTGTCCAGGGACTGCCGGGCGGTCTGGTCGGAGAAGTCCGAATTGGCCGCGATGGTCTCCAGTCCCCGGCCGATCTCCGGGACGGCCTCCGCGGCGGTGCGGAGGGATTCCTCCACGCCGGCCTGCGTCAGATAGTCGCGGACCTGCCGGGGCGTGGTGATCTCGCCCTGCTCCATGGCCGACTCCAGACCGTCCAGGGCATTGCGCAGACCCAGGAGTCCCCCGGCCAGGGCGGAGATGCCGCCGCTGAGCGCGTCCATGGCCCCGCCGTCGCCGTAAATAAGCTGTTCCCACTCGTCCCGGGACATGCCTTCCCCGGGGCCAATGGTCCCCCGGAGCCCTCCCAGGCCCTGGGAGAGCAGAGCAAGCCCCCGGTCCGTCACGTCGGCGGCTGCCCGCAGCTCCCGGACGGAGGCCCCGATGGCCTCTCCCCCGGTATTTCCCATGGCGCTGTCCATCCCGGAAAGGCCCTCGGACAGCTCGGCAGAGGCGGTCTCCATGTCCGAAACCGCGTCGGCGATCAGGGGCAGGGTCCCGGTCAGGATGCCCGCCGTCCGGTTAACCTCCTCCGCCGCTCCATCGGCAGTTTTCGCCAAGTCCGTTCCCAGGTCGCCCGCCCGGTTCCGGGCCGTGTCCACGCTGCCGCCCAGGGCGCTCAGCCGGGCGGAAACCGTTGCGGAGGACCCGGCGGCGTCCGCCGCAGCCCGGTCCACCAGGGCGCTCAGGGTGTTCAGTTCCTCCCGCACCGTGTCCAGGGCGCCTTCTGTAATGCGGATGACGACATAGGGCTCGGCAATGCCGGCCACGCCGCCCACGTCCTTGCGGCCATAGACCTGTCCGTAGTTTACGCAGCCGGAGGCAAGCCCGGAGGAGCGGCCGGCGATGCCGCCCACGTTGTAGCCCACATGCTGATAGCCCACGGTCCCGTAGTTCCGGCAGGCGGAAAGCACGCCGTCGGAGAAGCCCGCGATGCCGCCGCTGTCCGTCGCCACGTGATAGGTATCGGGGCTGGCGAGACGCCGCAGGGAGTCCTCCAGGTCCAGATTCAGGTCGGAAAGGGAGATGCCGGGGTCCACGGTATCCGTATTCACATAGGCCCGGTTGGCGCAGGCGCTCACCGTTCCGGAGGAAGCGCCCGCGACGCCGCCGGTCATCCGCATACCGAAGACGCCCCCGGTGACCAGACAGCGCCGCAGCACGCCCTCGCTCCGGTTCTCCCCGACGATGCCGCCGGTCATGTCCTCCCCCCGGACGCTGCCGGAGAAAACGCAGTCGGACACCGTGCCCCGGTTGATTCCTGCGATGCCGCCCACCTGACGCCCCTCTCCCTGCGGGGTCACGGAGCCGGTGACGGTCAGGTTCATCACCCGGCTCCCGCTTTCCAGGCAGCCGAACAGGCCCGCCGGGGAGACCTCCGCCGTCAGCGACAGGCCGGAGATGGTGTGCCCTCCGCCGTCGAACACGCCGCTGAAGCTGGCGGCGGGAAGATAGTCCACGCCGCCCAGGGAGATGTCCCGCTCCAGCACCACATACTTGTTCCTGGACCAGGCGTCGTAGGAGCAGCTCTCCGCGAAGCGGACCAAATCCTCGGCGGAGCGGATGGAGATCCGCTCCCAATCCCGGTCCGCCGGGAGCGCCGCGCCCGCCGCCGGGAGGCACAGGTTCCCCGCCAGCAGCAGGGAAAACAGCAGGCAAAACGCCCTGCGAAGCCGTTTAATTCTCATGTTGCGCCTCCTCCTCGACAGTTCCGGAGAGCAGGGTCAAATCAACTTTGCCGTCCACCACCGCGTGCATGACGCCGGACACGGAGCCGTGTACCTCGCCCCGGACCACGCCGTCCACGGTGACGCGGCCGCTTGCCTCCCGCTTCCGGAGCGCGGCGGGCATGGAGAAAGAGGTCTTCTCGATGACGCCGCCGCCCAGCAGCAATATCTGCGGCAGGGTGAACATGACCAGGGCGATGGAGATCAGGGTCCCCCGGCCGATGCTCTGGCCGATGCCCACGATGGTGCCCTCGGAGCTGATGCGCCCCAGGATGAAGCCGGAGGCGGCCAGGATGCTGCCGGAGGTCAGGATCGTGGGAAAGGCAAAGTTCATGGTCTCGATGATGGCGTCCCGGTGCTCCATCTGATTTTTCAGCTCCATGTAGCGGCTGGCAATGACGATGGCGTAGTCGATGTTCGCGCCCATCTGGATGGAGGACACGATCAGGTACGCGATGAAAAACAGGTCCACATGGGTGAACACCGGCACGGAGAAGTTGATCCAGATGGCCCCCTGGATCACCAGGATCAGCAGCAGGGGCATGGCCACGGACTTGAACGTGAACAGCAGCACCACCAGCACGATCAGGATGCTCATGAGGCTGACCACAACGTTGTCCCGGGCAAAGGATTTCTGGAACTCATAGGCGTTGGTGGAGTTGCCCACCACGTAGATGTTCCCCTCCGGGTAGTGCTCCCGGGCCACGCGGGCGATGGTGTCGGTGAAAGCGTAGGTCTCGTCGCCGCTCTCCGGCAGGTTCAGGTACACCAGCATCCGGGTGTAGTCCTCACCCTGGAGCTGCACCATGCCGTTTTTCATCTGCGCGGCGGCGTCGGAGAGCCGGGCAGCGGTGTCCGCGTCCAGGCTCACATAGCCCTCCTCCACCTTGTCCCATACGAACAGGAACATGTCCAGGAGCGGCACGGAGTAGGTGGCGACGCCGCCCACCAGCTTGCCGTACTCCTGCTTCTCCGTGGCGTAGGCGGTGTAGATGAGCCGGCTCAGCTCATAGTCCAGGTCCGCCAGCTCCGCGAACTGCCGGGGCGTCAGCCGGTCGGTCAGCATGTAGCCCCCCAGGGCCTCCGTATTGCTCAGCCCCTGGGTATGGTCCACCTGCTCCATGGCGTCCAGCTCGTCCAGCACCGCCCGCTCCGCGGCGTAGTCCCCGGAGGGGACCACCAGCGCCACGAGGTTGGAGGAGGTGAAGTTCTCACGGATCATCCTCTGGGCGATCTGCTGCTCGTTGAGCTTGGGGGTCACGATGGTGTCGTAGCCGTACACATAGGGACACTTGGAGGAGAAGAAGAAAGCCGCCGCCACCAGCGCCACGAACAGCAGCGGCACCACATGGCGGGTCGCCCAGGCGAACTTCCCCACAAAGGGGATCTTCGGTACAAAGCTCCGGTGCCGGGTCTTGTCCATCCAGGGTCCGAAGAGCATCAGCAGCCCCGGCATGAACACGAACACGGACAGCAGCGCGAAGAAGATGGCCTTGATGAGGCAGATGCCCATATCCGGACCCAGCCGGAAGCGCATGAACAGCATGGCCACCAGTCCGCCCACGGTGGTCAGGCTGCTGGCCCCGATCTCCGGGATGCCCTTGCTCAGCGCCGTCACCACCGCCTCCCGCAGCGGCGCTTTTTCGTACTCCTCCTTGAAGCGGTTGCAGAGGATCACGGCGTAGTCCAGAGACAGAGCAAGCTGCAGGATGCTGGTGACGGAGTTGGAAACAAAGCTGATCTTTCCCAGCAAAAAGTTGGTGCCCATGTTCATGATCATGGCGCTGACAAAGGTCAGCAGCAGCACCGGGATCTCCGCGTAGGTCTGACTGGTCAGGGTCAGCACCGCCACCACGATCAGCGCCACGATGACCATGATGACGCTGACCTCGCTGGCGATGATCTCCGCGAGCTGGTTGCCCAGCGAGGTGTCCAAATATGTATCATATGCGCTGCAGCGGTCCAGCACCGCGTTCAGTGCGTCCAGGCAGGCGTCGTCCTCCTGGGGGTAGTCAAAGGTGATCCCGTAAAGGGCGGAGGCGTTGTGGTAGTGGTCCGTGCTCTGGTCAAAGGCCACGCTCTGGACCCCTGCCATACCGCGGATCTCCTCCGCCAGCTCCTGCGCCTTTGTCCAGGACACGTTGGCGACCATCAGCTTCGCGGAGCCGAAGGTGGTGAACTGCTCCGCCATCACGTCCAGGCCCTGCCGCGTCTCCGAGTCCGCCGGAAGATAGGCGGTCAGGTCGTTTTCCACCTGCACCCAGTTCCGGGAGAATACGGAGAACAGCAGCGACAGTCCCACAAGCAGGAAAATCAGGTTTCGCTTGTCCACAATAAAGGCAGCGAGCTTTAACATAAAGCTCGCCTGCGTTTTTTCCTTTTGCCGGTCGATGTGAATCATCCCCCTGTGAATGCTGTTCCGGCATTTTTCGCACGGTACGCACGGGAGATGATTATATTCCTCTTCCCCGGGAATGTCAAGCGCGCCGGCATGAACGAAATCGGGTCCTCTGTTTTCCGATTTTCCTCTTGACAGAGGCTTCGCGTTCATGTATAATGATTGCGCAAAAGTAAATAGCGCAAAATTGATGACGGGAGGTGAGAGAGGATGGACAGCGAAGCAGAAAACTATGACGGTCTCAAGCTCCAAAACCAGGTGTGCTTCCCTCTGTACGCCTGCTCCAAGGAACTGATCCGCCAATATGGACCCTGCCTGAAAGAGCTGAATCTCACCTATACGCAATACATCGTCATGATGGTGCTGTGGGAAAAGGAGCGCGTCTCATCCAGAGAGCTCGCCGGGTGCCTCCATCTGGATTACGGCACGCTGACGCCTGTGCTGAAACGGCTGGACCAGGCCGGGTATCTGACCCGGGCGCGGGCGGCGGAGGACGAGCGGCTTTTGACGCTGACTCTTACAGAGAAAGGGCGGGCGCTGAAAACGAGAGCCGCCGCCATACCTCCCGCGATTGCGGAATGTATGGGCCTGACGCCGGAGGAATTCGGCGCGCTGTACGCGCTGACATATAAGGCGCTGAAGAACATGGAAGAAAAAACCAAAAAAATTATAATACAATAAGGAGGATGTACAAATGGCAGCAGTATACGATTTCAAGGTGAAGGACAGGACGGGAGAAGAGGTCAATCTGAGCGACTATGCCGGAAAAGTGCTTCTGATCGTCAACACCGCCACCGGCTGCGGCTTTACGCCGCACTACGAGCCACTGGAGGAGATGTACAAGGAGTTCAGAGAGAAGGGCTTTGAGATCCTGGACTTCCCCTGCAACCAGTTCGCAAACCAGGCTCCGGGCGACGGGGATGAGATCCACGATTTCTGCACGCTGCACTACGGCACGGAGTTCCCGCAGTTTGCCAAGCTCGAGGTCAACGGCGAGAACGCCTCTCCCCTCTTTGCGTATCTTGCCACGGAGAAGCCCTTCGCCGGATTCGGAAAAGGGCTGAAAAGCGGCGCGCTGAAGAAGTTCGCCGATATGAACAACAAGCAGTTCGGCGAGAAGGCGTATATCAAATGGAACTTCACCAAGTTCCTGATCGGCCGCGACGGCGCTGTCGTGGCAAGGTTTGAGCCTACTGCGGACATGAAGGACGTCCGCGCGGCTGTGGCGGCGGAGCTGGAGAAGTAGTAAGGCGTGGAAGAGCAGTCATACCGCCACAGAGCGATTATCCGCGCCAGCATCATCGGAATTCTGGCCAATGTGTTTCTGGCGGTCTTCAAAGCAATCGTAGGGCTGACCTCCAACTCCATCGCCATCGTGATGGACGCGGTCAACAATCTGTCCGACGCCGCAAGCTCTGTGATTACCATCGTCGGGGCGAAGCTGGCGGTCCGGGAACCGGACAAAAAGCACCCCTTCGGCTACGGCAGAATCGAATATCTCAGCGCCATGGTCATCTCCCTCCTGGTGCTGTACGCGGGCATCACGGCTTTCGTGGAATCCGTGAAAAAGATCATTCACCCGGACGTGCCGGATTACAGCGCCGCCGCATTGGTCATTGTGGCCGTTGCGGTGGCAGTCAAAATCGTCCTGGGACGGTATGTGAAGCGCGTCGGGGAAAGGGTGAACTCGGATTCCCTGATCAACTCCGGAGAGGACGCCACGCTGGATGCGGTGATCTCAGCCGCCACGCTGGCAGCGGCAGCCGTTTATCTGCTGTTCCATATCTCTCTGGAGGCGTGGCTGGGCGCGGTGATTGCGGCGGTGATCGTCAAGTCCGGGTTCGGGATGCTGGGGGAAACGCTGTCCAAAATCCTGGGTGAGCGGGCCGACGCGCAGCTTGCCAGAGAGATCAAGCAGACCATCACCGCCTACCCGGAGATCAGCGGCGCGTACGATCTGGTTCTGCACAATTACGGACCGGGTTCCTACAACGGCTCGGTGCATATCGAGGTGCCGGATACGCTGCACGCGGACGAGCTGGACAAGCTGATCAGAACCGTCACGGTGGATGTATTCCAAAAGCACGACGTGATCCTCACCGCGATCGGCGTGTATTCCATCAACACGAGGGATGCGGAAGCCGCAGAGGCCCGAGAAAAGGTGCGGAGCATCGTAAAGGCAAACCCGTTTGTCCTCCAGATGCACGGCTTCTATCTGGACAAGGCGGAGAAGACGATCCGTTTTGACCTTGTCATAAGCTTTGACGCGCCGGACCGCAGGCAGGTATACCGGGAAATCTGCGAAAAAGTACACGAAGCATACCCGGATTACACGCTCCAGGTGGCGATGGATACGGATTTCAGCGAAGGAAACGCTGAATAAATCCCCGCGCACGTCTGGCGGCAAATTTTGCGCCTCGGAGCGGTATGCGCGCCCGCCGCGTCGCGGCGGGTCCCCTCGCGCAAGAGTGTTCCAAAAACCTTGAAATACA
>JAFTBW010000078.1 GCA_017455015.1 Oscillospiraceae bacterium
CCTCCGCACTACCGGCGTCGCACCCTATCCCTCCCCCATCAGGGGGAGGGGGGACCGCCGGCCCAACGGGCCGGTGGTGGGTGAGGCCATCCACCTCCGCACTACCGATCAAAACTCCAATTCCTCCATCACGGAGGCGATGTTCTCCGGGGTGGTCTCCAGACGGTTGACCTCCTCCCAGGCTTCGCTGTCCCAGAACTCCGCGTGGTTGTTGCAGCCCACCACGGTCACGTTCTTGCGCAGCCCGGCATAGTCCCGCAGGTTCTGGGGCAGCAGAATCCGCCCCTGGCTGTCCAGCTCGCACCTTGCCGCGTAGGCAAACAGCGGGCGCATCTTCCGCTGCCGGACGTAGGGCATGGCGTTGACCTTTTCGGAGAAAGCGCGCCAGCTCTCGCCGCTGTAGGCGGAGAGGCAGCGGTCTATGGAGAGGGTGACGTAGAACTGCTCCCCCAGCTCCTCCCGCAGCCGTGCGGGGATGGAGAGCCTGCCCTTGGCGTCCAGATTGTGCTGGTATTCTCCGGTCAAGCCTCTCACCTCCCTGCACCGCTCCGCGTCCTGTAACCGGATTGCAATCGGTTTTCAACATTTCAACACTTTTTTCCACAAGTATGGGATTGAGAGACATTTTTCCCCACTCTTCCCCACGCCGGGATTATATTATAGGTGTAGCGCCACAAAAAAGCAAGCGTATTTTTTTGTAATCCTCTGTCTGTTTCTTCCAAATTATTCCGTTGCGCTGCGGCGTTTTTCCCCCAGTCATGCACATCCTGTGGAAAAAACATATCCCCCCACAAGATTTTGTGAGGGGATGAATTTCCGGGATAAGATTTGTGAAAATGGCGCGGCGGTGTGACGCCGGGAGTGCGGAGGGGGATGGCCTCACCCACCACCGGCCCGTTGGGCCGGCGGTCCCCCCTCCCCCTGATGGGGGAGGGATAGGGTGCGATACCGGGAGTGCGGAGGGGGATGGCCTCACCCACCGCTTTTCAATTTGGTGTTCAACTGCGCATCTGCTCGTCCTGCGGGCCCTGCCTGCGGATCGGCGCACCATCGGGGTCCGGGGAGGTGCGCTGGGCGTTCTGCACCAGATTGGCGGCGGCCTTGCGGAACGCGCTGCGGGAGGAGTGGACCTCCTGCAAGGCTGCCCCGATGGCGTCCTCGGTCCGCTTGAGCTGGTCGTCCACGTATGCGTTGGCGACCCGGTAGAGCTCCCGCGTGCGCGTCTGGGCCTCCGAGAGGATCTCCCGGGCGCGGCGGTCGGCGGCCTTGACCACCTCCTGCTCGTTGATGAGCTCCCTGGCCCGCTCCTCCGCGCTGCGGCGGATGGCGTCGGCGTCCTTTTTCGCGCCGCCGATGTAGTGCTCCTTGCTGGTGACGATGCGCTTGGCCTCCGCCATCTCCACCGGCAGCTTCTCCTTGATCTCGTCCAGGAGGGACAGCACCTTGTCCCGCTCCAGGATGCACCGCTCGTTGCCCAGGGGGACGCCCCAGGCCTCCGTCACCATGGTGTAGAGAACGTCTATGACATCCAGCACTTTCCGCTCGTTGCGGTCATCCATGGAGGCCTCCCTCCTGTTCCCGCGTCTTGGCGACCACGTCCTCCAGGATCTCCCGGGGGACGAATTTGCGCAGGTCTGTGCCGTAACGCGCCATCTCTTTCACCACGGAGGAGCTGATATAGGTGTATTTCTCGCTGCTGGTGAGAAACACCGTCTCCAGCTCGGGGTTCATCTTCTTGTTGATGAGGGCCATCTGGGCCTCGGACTCGTAGTCCGACACGGCCCGCAGCCCCTTCACCAGCACCGCCCGTGGAAACTGCTTGGCGTAGTCCGCCAAAAGCCGGTCGGAGCAGTCCACCTTCACGTTGGGAAAGCGCCTGACCACCCGCTCGATGAGCTCCATGCGCTCTTCCAGCGTGAACAGCGGGGATTTTTTCGTGCTGTTCACCATGACGCAGACCACCACCTGATCGAAGATCCGGGAGGCGCGGCGAATGATATTCAGATGTCCGAGAGTGATCGGGTCAAAGCTGCCCGGGCAGATCGCTGTCGTCATAGCACTGGCTTTCCTTCTCGTAGAGTGTGAGCTTTACCTTGCCGTAGCGGTACTCCCGCCGCTTCCGGTAGGGCGCATCCAGCTCCGGCAGAGTGGTTTTGGCGTCCGTTTCACAGAGTATTATACCACCATTCGACAGGATGTCAAACCCTTTGATTTTCCAGAGGGCCTCCTCCGCCAGGGACGCTGCGTAGGGCGGGTCCAGAAAAATCAGGTCAAACCTGCCGCAGGAGGAGAGATAGTCCAGGGCGTCGGACTGGCGCACCGAGACGCTCAGACCCGTGCGGCGCACGTTCTCGCGGATGAGCTCCACCGCCTCCCGGCTGCGGTCCACGATCACCACCTGCCCGGCGCCCCGGCTGGCGGCCTCGATCCCCAACTGCCCGGTGCCGCCGAACAGATCCAGGACCCGCCGCCCCTCCACGTCGAACTGGCAGATGTTGA
Source organism: Oscillospiraceae bacterium (assembly GCA_017455015.1). Taxonomy (GTDB): domain Bacteria; phylum Bacillota; class Clostridia; order Oscillospirales; family Oscillospiraceae; genus RGIG7114. The sequence continues at coordinate 2,500 of JAFTBW010000078.1, forward strand.
ACATGGACTCCTTCACAAGATCGGAGGTGGGGCGGATGTCCCGGCCCGCCGGCTCCTTCAGTTTTCTGCCTCTGGCTGTGCCTGTGATGACGCGCATGGCGGTTCTCCTTTCCAATTATAGCCTTCCCCCAACGGGGGAAGGTGTCGCCGGCGCTTGCGCCGGTGACGGATGAGGGGATGACGCGCATAGCGCACTTTTCAATCCCCCGCATTTTCCCCCCCTTTCGGGGGCTCGGGGTGAAAATAGTCGTACACCGCCCTTGCGGTGTTGGCGGGGACGGCCTCCCGGAGCTGGGAAAGCTCCGCATTCCGGATGGCCTTGACGGACTTGAACGCCCGCAGCAGCTCCCCGCGCCGCACCTGCCCCACGCCGGGGATCTTGTCCAGCTCCGAGCCGATGGCGGCGGAGCGCAGGGAGCGGTGGTACTCGATGGAATAGCGGTGGACCTCCTCCTGGACGGTCCCGATGAACGAGAACACCGCCTGATTGCCCACGATGCCGATCTCCCGCCCCTCGGCGGTGATCAGGGCGCGGGTGCGGTGCCTGTCGTCCTTGACCATGCCGTAGACCGGCAGGGTCAGACCCAGCTCCTCCAGCGCGCGGACGGCCGTTGCGGCGTGATTTGCTCCGCCGTCGATGAGCAGCAGGTCGGGGATGTCGGCGAATTTGTCGTCCCCCTCCACGGCCCGGGCGAAGCGCCGGGTCACGGCCTCGTACATGCTGGCGTAGTCGTCCTGGCCCTCCACGGTCTTCATTTTGAAGCGCCGGTAGTCCCGCTTGAGGGGCTTGCCCTCGACAAAGACCACCATGCCCGCCACGATGCCGAAGGAGCCGGTGTTGGAGATGTCAAAGGACTCGATGCGCCGGGGAAAGGTGGGCAATTCGAGGGTCTTTTGCAGCCACTCCAGCGTCTTGCTGCGGCGCTGGCTCTGGGTGGTGACCCGCTGGACCTCCTCCCGGGCGTTCAGGTTGGCCGTGTCCGTCAGGACGGTCTTCTCCCCCCGCTTGGGGGTGTGGAGATGCACCGCACGCCCCGCCCGCTCCGTCAGGAGCTGCTCCACCGCCTCAGAGTCCTCAATGTCCAGGGGCAGCAGAATGTTTTTGGGCAGCAGGCCCCGGCGGTCGTAGTATTGCAGCACCAGCCCGGCCACAGCCTCCGCGTCGGACTCCACAGGCTCCTCCAGAAGCTCAAAGTCCTTGCCCGTCAGTTCCCCGTCCACGTAGTGCAGCACGGCAAAGCAGGTCCTGGCCCCCCGGAAAAAGCCCACCGCGTCCGTGTCCGCAAAGGCGGTGGCGATCACCTTCTGGCGGTTGCCCAGGCTGTCCAGCGCCCGGAGCCGGTCCCGAAAAAGGGCGGCCCGCTCGAATTGCAGCTCCTCCGCCGCCTGCTCCATCTGCTCCCGCAGCGCCCCTTTGAGCTCTTCGCTCTTGCCGGAGAGCACCAGCACCGCCTGGTCGATCCCCCGGCGGTATTCCGCCGGGTCGGCCTCCGCGCGGCAGTACCCGAGGCAAAGGCCCATCTGCCAGTTCAGGCAGGGCCGCTCTTTGCCCACGTCCCGGGGAAAGCGGCGGGAGCAGGTGGGCAGCAGCAGGGCCTTGGAGAGGGTGTTCAGGATGCTGAAGGTCACGCTGCGCCCCCCGAAGGGGCCCAGGTACTTCGCCCCGTCGTCCCGCGTGCGGCTCACCACCTGAAAGCGGGGGTAGTCCTCCCGCAGGTCCACCCGGACAAAGGGATAGCCCTTGTCGTCCTTCAGGAGGATGTTGTAGTGGGGCATGTGGCGCTTGATGAGGGCGTTTTCCAGCATCAGCGCCTCGAACTCCGAGTTGACCACCACCACCTCGAAGTCCGCCACCTTTTCCACCATGGCGGCCACCTTGGGCAGGTGGTCGCCGTGGAAGTAGCTGCTGACCCGGTTTTTCAGCTTTTTCGCCTTGCCCACGTAGATGACGGTCCCGGCAAGATCGCGCATGAGGTAGACTCCCGGCAGCAGCGGGAGCTGATTGGCTTTTTTCAGTAATTCCTCGATCATAAACTCACGATCAAATATTTGTTCATTCACGGAGCAATGAAATTGCAAATTTCATTGCTCGTGAATAAAAGCAAAACACGGGGCGTGTAATCACTTACACGCCCCAGGTTTCATGTTCGCCAAAGACGGGCCGGACTTCTCACTCCTCAAAGCGGGAGTTGACCAGCTCCACCAGCGTATCCACCGCCTGCTCCTCGTCGGTGCCGTCGGCGATCAGGTTGATGGTGGTGCCGCTGACGATGCCGAGGGACAGAACGCCCAGCAGACTCTTCGCGTTCACCTTGCGGTCATCCTTCTCCACCCAGATGCTGCAGCGGAACTCGTTGGCCTTCTGGATAAAAAAGGTCGCGGGCCGCGCGTGCAGACCCACCTGATTGCTGATGGTAACACTCTTGACTACCATAATTCCCCTCCATGTCCTCAATGCTCCGGCGCGCGTCCGCGCCTGGTTTGGCCATTTATTTGTGGAAGCATTGTAGCAAATCTTTCGGTTTCCGTCAATCGTTTTAAAAGGATTTGTCGCTTTATACAGAAAAGTCCGCCCCGTTTCAGCATGGTTTACCGCAGTTCGACAACGGTGACCCCCATCTCTCCCTCGCCGAAGGTGCCATTTCGGAAGCTTTTGACCTGTTTGTTTCGTTTCAGCATGGTCTGAACGGCCTGACGGAGGGCTCCGGTGCCCTTGCCGTGGATGACGGTCACCTGATGCAGCTTTGCCACCACGGCGGAGTCGATGTAGCGCTCCGCGGCCAGGACCGCCTCGTCGGCGAGCATCCCCCGCAGGTCGATGGAGGAGGCGACGGACATGCTCCGAAGGGCGGCGGAGGACCGCTCGATCACCTTTTTCGTCTCGCTCTCGCCGGCGGCCAGGAGCGTGACCTCCTCCGGCCTGGCGGTGACCTTCATGATGCCGGCCTGGAGCAGCAGATTTCCTCCCGCGTCCACGGAGATGACAGAGGCCTTGACGCCGCCCATGGAGTTGAGCTTTACCGTGTCCCCGGCTTTCACCGGGCGGGACGGGGCCTCGGGCTGCTCCTCCGGCGGCAGAGAATCGGCAAGGCGCCGCTCGACGGCCTCCTCCGCCGCGTTCAGCTCCCGCCGGAGGGCGGCCCGGGCCTCGTTGACCTCCAGGTGGTCCCGGTTCTTCGCTTCCAGCTGGCGGATGCGGTCCAGCTCGGTGAACACCGCCTCCGCCTGTCGTCTCGCGTCGGCCAGGATGCGCTGGGCCTCCCGCTGGGCCTTCTGGTCCGCCTTTTCGTAGCGGACGGACAGCTCCGCCCGCAGATGGGCGGACTGCCGGGCGTTCTCCTCCGCCTCCCGCAGCCGTTTGGCGATCTCGGTCTTCTGCCCCTCCAACTGCTGGCGGGTGTATTCCAGCTTTTCCAGCACCTCCTCAAAGGCGGCGCTCTCCGTGTCGATGCGGCTGCGGGCGTCCTCTATAATATCCTCGGGCAGGCCCAGCCGCCGGGAGATGGCAAAGGCGTTGGACTTGCCGGGGATGCCGATGAGCAGCCGGTAGGTGGGCCGCAGGGAGTTCACGTCGAACTCGCAGGAGGCGTTCTGCACCCCCTTTGCGGTGGTGGCGTAGACCTTGAGCTCCGCGTAGTGGGTGGTGGCGGCGATGACCGCCCCCTGCTGTCTGGCCCGCTCGATGATGCTGACCGCCAGGGCCGCGCCCTCCGTGGGGTCCGTGCCGGCCCCCAGCTCGTCAAAGAGCAGCAGGGTGTTCTCGCCGCACTCCTTCAAAATCTCCACGATGTTGGTCATGTGGGCGGAAAACGTGGAGAGAGACTGCTCGATGCTCTGCTCGTCGCCGATGTCCGCCAGCACCTTGGAATACACCGGGACCGCGCTGCCGTCCGCGGCGGGGATGTGCAGCCCGCACAGGGCCATGACGCTGAGCAGTCCCATGGTCTTGATGGACACGGTTTTGCCGCCGGTGTTGGGGCCGGTGATGACCAGGGTGTCGTACTCCCCGCCCAGGGACACGTCGATGGGGACGGCGGTCCCCTTGGGCAGCAGCGGGTGGCGCGCTTTGCGCAAGATCAGCTCCTTTTCGCTGATCTCGGGCGCGTCCGCGTCCATCCGGTAGCTGAGCTTGGCCTTGGCAAAGATCACGTCCAGCTCCGTCAGCACCAGAAAGTCCCGCTCGATGTCCTCCCGGAAGGAGGCGCACTCCGCGCTGATTTCCGCCAGGATGCGCTCGATCTCCGCCTTCTCCTTCGCCTTCAGCTCCCGGATCTCGTTGTTGGCCTTCACCGCCGCCATTGGCTCCACGAACACCGTGGACCCGGAGGAGGACACGTCGTGGACGAGTCCCGGGATGGCGGCCTTCTGCTCCACCTTGACCGGCACCACACAGCGGTCGGAGCGGGTGGTGATGATGGGCTCCTGCAACACCTTGGCGTAGGAGGGCGAGGAGATGATCTTTTGCAGCGCCTCCCGGACCTTGCTTGCCGCCACACGCAGCTTTCTGCGGATGTCCGCCAGGTCGTGGCTGGCGGCGTCGGCGATCTCGTCCTCCCCCAGGATGGAGGCTGTGATCTTCTCCTCCAGATACCGGTTGGCGGTCAGGGAGCGGAAGAGGCCCGCAAGCTCCTGCCGTCCGCTCTCGTCCCCTTCCCCGTAGGCTTTGGCGGCGCGGGCGCAGGAGAGGACCCCGGCGATGCGCAGCAGCTCCCGGGTGTTCAGCACGCCGCCCAGGTCTGCCCGCGCCAGCGCGCTTCGCACGTCTTTTGCCCCGGAAAAGCCCGGGGAGCCCTTCAGCACCATCATGGCCTTGGCCGCGCTGGTCTCCCCCAGCCGCCGCTTTACCTCATAGGGACTGAGGGCGGGGGTGATGACCCGGCAGCGGGCCTTTGCCTCCTCCCCGCTGGCCTGGGCGGCCAGCAGCTCCAGCACCGCGGGCAGCTCCAGGGTCACGAGGGATTTTTCATAGCGGTCTGTGTGTTGTTCCATGGTGTTCCTCTCTGAATTTGTTACCTGTATGCCGGAACGCTGTTGCCGGAACGCTGTTGTAATAGAGCTCATCCGGGCACAGGTCCTGCCCGTCTGCCCACTCTACGGAATAACCGTTTGTTGCAACACGGTTAAAATACGCCGGGTCTGTCAATTTCCCATACCAGGAACCTTGAATATACGGGGTCACATCAAAGATTTTCCGCTCTCCGTTATCAAATACCAGCATCAGCCGGTGATCCTGCAGCGGATGCACTTCAACAGCAATCGGGCGCAGCATGATACAAGGCTCCTTTCACCGCAGCGGTTCGACCTTAAAATATCCATCTCCGTCAGAAAGCATCTTCCAGTTGGCGCGCAGTTCATCTTCATGGAGAGAAACCCACGCATCAACCAGCTTCTGCTTGTTTTTTGGCAGACTTCCTTCCAATACTCTGCCATCCAGCGCCATGACCAGCTCATCATCACCGTAGATACAGTGGATGTGGGGCTCATGATGTTTTCCGCCCCGTTCGCTCTGCATTCGGATGATCACGCCATAGAACATTGACAGTACTGGCATTGATCCACCCACCTTCCTCTTTTGTAGTTGTGATTGGGTACACGCGAAAGCTTCTTTCCCGCAGCCGCCTGCCGGCGGGCATCATCCGGTTGACCGGACAGATTTCGGATATCCGCGAATATCCGCAACATCCCAGACTGCTGACCGTATCACAGCCGCAGGGTCTTCCAGTAGTCCAAAGTGGAAAAGCCCCGCTCCAATTGGGCGGAGACGTACTGCTCGCAGATGGCGGCAAGCTGTTTTTGCGCCTCCTCCGGGACGGAGAAAGAGAAGATGCGCTTTGCCGGGGCGGAGACGATGAACGCCATGGCCCGCCGCGCCGCCGTCCCCGCGGGAAGGCTCAGTCCCGGCTCCCCCGGAGACTGGCCCGCGGCGTGGAAGCACCCGCCCCGGAGGGAAAACCAGTCCCCCTCCCGGTCCAGCATGGGCTCGTAGCCGGCCAGGCACATGCACCTAAGCTCGAACACCGCCTTGATGTGCTCCGGTGTCCAGCGCAGCGTGCTCAGGGCGTGGAGGCTGTTCAGGCCGAGCTGCAGCAGGGCGGGCTGGGGGCTGTCCTCGTCGGCCACGGCCTCCAGCACCTCCGCGAAGTAGGTGGCCAGGGCCAGCTTGCCAAGCTCGGCGCGCAGGGGCAGAAACTGCTCGATGGTCTCCGCCTCGTTCAGACTCCAGCGCCCCCGGTTTCCGAACAGGGTCATCTCGCTGTATGAGAAAGCCTGGGAAGCGGCGGAATAGCGGCAGCTTTTCCGCAGCGCTCCCCCGGCCTTGACCGTCAGCTTGCCCTCGTCCTCCGTCAGAACCGTGAGGAGCTTGTCCGCCTCGCGGTATTGTACCTCCCGCAGCACCAGCGCTTTTGTCGTCTTATACATGGATGATATGTACCGCCCTCAGCCGCTCCCGGGAAGCGCTTCCCGGGAGAGAATCGTTTTCCATTGCCTGTACAGCAGATAGCCCATCGGCTCCCCTGTCTCCAGGAACGCCGACCAGATTTGCGCGTCTGTTTCCATATCTCTCAGCTCCGGGCTTAGTATCCGCCGGAGCGGGCGCGGTCATGCGTGGAAATGTTTGCAATCAATGCCCCTTGCGCAGCAGCAGCTCCTGCTTGAGGTCCCAAAGCTTCTGGCTCAGGTCCACATAGTACTCATGGGGGTTGTCAAAGCGCTTGACGGAATCCCACAGCGTCTCGAGCTGCCGGTCGGCGTAGGCGCGGATCTCCTGCAGCGAGGGGCGGGAATACACCAGCCTGCCGTCCAGGAACACGGGCTGCAGCAAATCGATACAGGTGTAATCCGTCACGGTCTGCCGTTTCCAGACCGCCTCGGGGTCGAACAGCTCCAGCGGGCCGCCGTCCACCAGCTCCTCCCAGAGGCAGATGTAGTCGGCGAAGCACTTCCCCTCCTTGCCGAAGATGCGGTAGACGTGCTTGAAGCCGGGGTTGGTGATCTTCGCCACATTTTCGCTGATCTTGATCTTGGGGACGACGTTGCCGTTCCGGTCCTCCACGGCCACCAGCTTGTAGACGCCGCCGAACACGCTCTCGCTTCTCGCGGTGATGAGCCGCTCGCCCACGCCGAACACGTCGATCTGCGCCCCCTGGCGGATCAGGTCCGTAATCAGGTACTCGTCCAGGGAGTTGGAGCAGGTGATGGAACACTCCGGCCAGCCCGCCTCGTCCAGCATCTTCCGGGCTTTCTGGGTCAGCCACGCCATGTCGCCGGAGTCGAAGCGGATGCCGCATTTGCGGATGCCCTTTGGTTTCAAAACCTCGTCGAACACGCGGATGGCGTTGGGCACGCCGGAGCGCATGGCGTCGTAGGTGTCCACCAGCAGCGTGGCGTTGGTGGGGTAAATTTCGCAGTAGGTCTTGAACGCCTCGTACTCGCTGTCGAACATCTGCACCCAGGAGTGGGCCATGGTGCCGCCCGCCCGGACGCCGTACATCTGGTCCGAGAGCGTGCAGGCCGTCCCGGCGCAGCCGCCGATGTAGGCGGCCCTGGCCCCGGTGACGGCGGCGTCGGTGCCCTGGGCGCGGCGGGAGCCGAACTCCAGCACGGTCCTGCCCTGGGCGGCCCGGCAGATGCGGCTGGCCTTGGTGGCGATCAGGCTCTGGTGGTTGATCTCCAAAAGCACGTAGGTCTCGATCATCTGCGCCTCGATAGCCGGGGCGCGCACCGTCATGATCGGCTCTCCGGCAAACACCGGCGTCCCCTCGGGCACGGCCCAGATGTCCCCCGTGAAGCGGAAATGCCGCAAATAGTCCAGAAAGTCCTCGCTGAACAGATTTTTGCTCCGGAGAAACGCGATGTCCTCCTCGTCATAGTGCAGGTCCAGCACGTAGTCGATGATCTGGTCCAGGCCCGCCGCCACGGCGAAGCCGCCGCCGTCCGGGACCCGGCGGAAAAATACATCAAAATAGGTGATCCTGTCCCGGTACTCGCACTGGTAGTAGCCGTTGCCCATGGTCAGCTCGTAAAAATCGCAGAGCATGGTCAGGTTCAGCTTGTCGGATTGTTTCCTCTTCTTCATCTCTCGGCCTCCGGTCGTTTTCTTTCTGGATTGTTTTTTCCTTCCCTCAGGGGGAATTGCCGCGGGGGAATCCCCTCATCCGTCAGCGCCGTTGGCGCTGACACCTTCCCCCGGAGGGGGAAGGCTTTCAAGGGATAGCTTTTCGATGGCGCGCCGGATGCGCGCCAGGGTCTCGTCCCTGCCCAGGAGCGCCCCGATGTCCGCCGCGCCGCCGGGGGTGACGGTCCGCCCCGCAAGGGCGATCTGGGGAGGCAGCATGATCTTCACGTTCTTCACGCCCTCCCGCCCGGCCAGAGCCGTCATGGCGTCCATGAGGGCGTCCCGGTTCCAGTCCGACAGGGCCTCGAAGTCCGCCAACAGCTTTTTCAGGGTGTCCAGGGAGCTCTGTTTGTCGTTTTTGGACTTTTTGTGGTTATAGAGCTCCGCGTCGTAATCCGGCAGCGCGTCAAAAAAGTCCACCTTTTCCGGGATCTCCGACAGCACCTCCGTCCGCTGCTGCAACAGGGCGGCGATCCTGGCGGTGTCCAGGGCGGGATTTTTGGCGGTCTTCCGGATCCAGGGCTCCGCCTCCCTTGCAAAGTCCTCCGGGGACATGGCGCGGATGTACTCCGCGTTGAAGTGCTTTAATTTCTCCCGGTCGAAGATGGCCGGGGATTTGGAGATGCCGCCCAGGTCGAAGACCTCCGCCAGCTCCGGCAGCGAGAAGATCTCCCGCTCCGCAATCTCCCCTCTCGGGGACCAGCCCAGCAGGGCCACGTAGTTCAGGATGGCCCCGGTCAGATAGCCCGCGGCCCGCAGGTCCTCGTAGGTGCCGTCGCCGTCCCGCTTGCTCAGCTTGTGCTGGGCGTCCCGCATCACCGGGGAGCAGTGGACGTATTTGGGGATGGGCCAGCCGAAGCCCTCATAGAGCAGATTGTATTTGGGGGCGCTGGAAAGATACTCGCTGCCCCGGACCACGTGGGTGATGCCCATCATGTGGTCGTCGATGACGTTGGCAAAGTTGTACGTGGGCAGGCCGTCCCGCTTGATGAGCACCTGGTCGTCCAGCGTTGCGTTCTCCACCGTGATGTCCCCGAAGCTCTCGTCGTGGAACGTGGTGCTGCCCTCTTTTGGGATGCGCTGGCGGACGACGCAGGGCTCTCCCGCCCGCACGCGGGCCAGGGCTGCGGCGGGGTCCAGGCTCCGGCAAGGGTCCTCCGGGCGGCCGAAGTCCCCGGCGTCCTCCTCGCTCTCCGTCCTTTCGCAGAAGCAGTAGTAGGCGTGCCCGCGCTCGACGAGCCACTCGGCGTATTTGCCGTAAAAGCCCCGGCGCTCCGTCTGGACGTATGGCGCGGCGGGGCCGCCCACGTCGGGGCCCTCGTCGTGGTCAAGACCGCACTCCCGGAGCGTGGCGTAGATCACGTCCACAGCCCCCTCCACCAGACGGCCCTGGTCCGTGTCCTCGATGCGGAGGATGAACGTGCCCTTTTCGTGCCGGGCGATCAGCCAGGTGTACAGCGCGGTGCGCAGATTCCCCACGTGCATGAAGCCCGTGGGCGAGGGCGCGAACCGGGTCCGCACGCCGCCCCGGGGGATTTTCTTTTCCTGTTCCTCGATCCAATTGATATCAGCCATAGTATTCTCCTGTATACGGTATATGGATGCGTTCGCTCTTTCCCTGTTCCATGTGTCAAAATGTACCAGTCTTTCCCTGTCTTGTCAAGTCAGGAAAGGATTTTTCGATGAATACCGGAAAAAAACAGAATATATGAAAACGGTCTCCCCCTGTTCCCAATCAAGCGCGTCAAATTGGACGAGCTGATTGGACGAGCTGAAAGACTCGTGTCAAAAAAAGGGATAGAGGTTTTTTCCTCTATCCCGTTTATCCCTTTGAAAATCAATCACTTCTTTGACGTTTCCGTATCTGCTCCACATTCCAGGCGATGAATTCCTCCGGCGTCGGTTCACCGTTCTTCCATGGAATGGTTTTCCACTTGGCCTGCACCTCCGGGTCCGGGTCTGCCATGCCGGCTTTCATCGCCTCCAGGATGCTTTCCCGAACCTCCGCATCAGAGATATTGTTTTCTGCTGCGATCCGCTTGATTGACTCCCTCGCCTTACGCAGCGCCCTGTTGGAAATCGATGAACCCTGCTTCGTCTCTACCGCCTCCCACCTGTTTGATTGCAGACAGTATGCCATAAATTCTGCCAAAAGTCAATGGCAGAAATTCTGCCAGGATATGATAGCAACGAGGTGGAAGATATGGTATTTGAAAGAATTCGCGCATTGCGGGAGGACAGTGACAGAACGCAGCAGGAGCTGGCTGATCTGCTGCATATCAACAGGCGGACTTATTCCGCGTATGAAAACGGCGTCAACGCGGTTCCCATTGATATTCTGATTTCCATTGCCCGGTTATACGATGTCAGCACCGACTATCTGCTTGATCTGACAGATGAGGCAAAACCGTACCCGAAAAAGCGGAAACGGATACCATAAGCATCAATCTTCGGTGGCTTGTCCAGTTACAAAAACACAGATAATCATCTTTTTCTGGTGTACTGCTTTACCAGTTTCAGTTTTATTCCGGATGAATCGCATCCATCAAATTGCCCTCGGCGAGATAGCAAATGATGTTGACTGTTTTTTTCGATTGTATTCCCATTCTTTCCATGAAATTGATGAAGTAATGTACAATCAAAGGGAAAACGCCATCCGTCTTAGAGCCTGTTTAAAATCTCTTCGCGCACGTCTTTCCGGCGGTTGCAATTGAAGTCAAGGATTCCCTATTGAAAAGTGGGCGGGATTGTGGTTAAATCTAGGGAAATGATTCTATCCGGCTTTCCTGCGGAGGAAAAAGGAGCGTGATTTACCATGCCAGAACTAAGCCGATTTGGAGGAATGGTCATCTATATGCTGTTTCATGATATAGGTCAGCGCAACAAACCCCACGTTCATGTATACTACGGTGAATATGAAGCGGCGATTGCGATAGACGGGGAATTGTTGGCGGGTTCTCTCCCACGCAAGCAATTAAGGAAACGCTGAATAAATCTCCACGCACGCTTGACGGCAAATTTTGCGCCCGCCTGCGTTGCAAAAACCTTGAAATACACAAAGTATTCCTGCGGTTTTTGCGCCTTGGCGGACACAAAATTTGCTCGCCAATCGC
>JAFTBW010000001.1 GCA_017455015.1 Oscillospiraceae bacterium
ACGACGCCGACGAGGTGTTTACCTCCTGGGGCGTGGAGACGCCGAAGTCCTTCCCAGCCGGCGAGATCGAGCGTATTCTCACCGCGCTGGACAGCGGCGACTACGGCAAGATCGTGCGCTGCAAGGGCATCGTGAACGGCGGCGACGGCAAGTGGCTGCACTTTGACTACGTCCCCGAGGAGCACGAGGTGCGCGAGGGTACCGCCGACGTGACGGGCCGCCTGTGCGTCATCGGCGGAGAGCTGAAAGAGGACAAGCTGAAAGAACTGTTTGGCGTATAAGATGTAATAAAACACATCTTATACAATGGAGATTGCAACTATGGACATTCCTGTTTACGCTGTCACCGGATTTCTGGACGGCGGCAAGACCAATTTTATCAACGGCATTTTGCAGGACGGCTTTGCCCAGAAGGACAAGACGCTGCTGCTGTGCTGTGAAGAGGGCGACGAGGAGTACGACGTCGACGCCATGCAGAACGTCACCGTCGAGATGATTGACGATATCGAAGGCTTCACCAAGGACGCCCTCAAAAAGCTTGAAAAGAAGCATCATCCCCGCCAGGTGCTGATCGAATACAACGGTATGTGGCCCTTCGAGCAGCTCAACGAGCTGCCTGCCAACTGGATTTTGTATCAGATCATGACCTTTGTGTACGCCCCCAGCTTCGACGTCATGTCCCGCAACATGGGCCAGCTGATGATGGAGAAGATCAAAAACGCCGACATGCTGGTGTTCAACCGTTGCACGCCGGAGATTGCCGCGGCGCTGCGCAAGCGGAACCTGCGCATGGTCAACCGCCGGGCGGACATGTTCCTGGACTATGAGGACGGCACCACGGAAAACTATCTCACCGGCGACGAGTGTCCCTTCGACGTGACGCAGGACATCATCGACATTCCCGACGAGGACTTTGGCGTATGGTACGTGGACGCCATGGACCACCCGGAGCACTACGACGGCAAGCGACTGCACATGAAAACCATCATGTGCCACTCAAAGAAATACCCCGGCACCTTCGTTCCCGGCCGCTTCGCCATGGTTTGCTGCGCCAACGACACCCAGTTCCTCGGCGTGGTCGCCCGGGGCGACGCGCTGGCGCAGTACAAGAACCGGGACTGGATCGAGTTTACGGCAACGTGCAAAAAGGAGTATTTCGAGGCTTATCAGGGCGACGGCCCGGTGCTCTATGTGGAGGATGTGAAGCCCTGCGAGAAGCCGCAGGAAGAACTGGTTTCCTTCTGATAAGTCAAAAAAAAGATGGGTTTTCGGAAAGAAAGCCCATCTTTTTAAAATTGTTTTTCCAGGCGCGAGAGCCATTTCTCCCGCATCCATCTGCCGATGTCCTCCGTGCGCTCTCCCGCCAGCGTGATGTCGATGTACAGCTCCGAGCCGTAAAGCCGGTTATTCAGCCTCAACAGCAGCACACGCCAGAGGGGAATCGTCCCGGCAAAGCGCTCCGCGTCCTCCAGCCGGACGGCAACCTGACGCTGCAGCAGACCGCCTGCCTTCTCCGAGGTCCAGATGTCCGTGATCTCTTCCCAGGGAACATAGATTCCCATTGCAAAAAAGCCGCCTCTGCCGATCTTCAGCAGCGTCCGGTTGCGGTATAGATAATAGCCGCCCGCAGCTCCGACGAGGAGAAAAAAACACACGCAGATCAGCCCTACCACCCGCGCGTAGGGATAGGGCAGACGCAGGCAACTGCCGCAAAAAACGGTCAGGCTCAGCAACAGAAGACCCAGCGACACCAGATTGATGGAGCTGGAGCGAATCTCAATGGTCTCAGGCATGCCGCATCGCCTCGTCAAACCGCGCGATCCGGTAGGCTTCGTCGCTGCGGAAGCTTTTGGCAAAGATCCGCTTTTCCGCGGTCTCTCCGGCCTCGGAGAAGCCGTATGCCAGCGCGCGTCGCCCTCCCAGCTCGTTATCCCGCGGCAGGGCGACACGCAGGAAGTCGCAGCCCAGCGCGCGCATATGGGACACAGCCTGTCCCACCAGACGGATACCCAGTCCCCGTCCACGTACCGAGTCGTCCATCCAAAGCTCGTCGATCTGCGCCGCGCCGTCCTCACAGCGGCTGACGGCCACCGCGCCGACCCGCTCGTCCTCCTGCATCACCAGAAAGCGTCCCGCTGCCGCTGAATCCGGTGTGAACCAGATTCCCGGTTCCAGACCGCCCTTGTTCTTTGTCCACAGCTGTTGGCGCAAGGTGGAAATTCCGTCGGTAATATGGGAAGCGTCGGTGGCAAAAACCACGCGAATGCCGCTTTCATCCGCCTCAAGCTTGGAAACCGAGGTGTTCTCCCCGTGTCCCAGCCGGTCGGTTTCCTCCAGCGTCAGCCCCTGCAGCGCGCCCAGCAGCAGCCGCAGCGCCATGCCGTGGCTGAACAGGGCCACCGTCTGATTCGGATGGGCCGCGATGATGTCCCGCAGCCCGCGGAGCATCCGGTCGCGCACCTGCTCCATGGTTTCCGCCTCCGCCACACGCCAGCGGGCGGAATCGGAGTTAAAGGCTTCCAGCTGCTCCCGCGCAAACTTTCCCAGCCAGACCCAGGTTCTGTCCTCCCAGACGCCGATGCCCACCTCCCGCAGCAGCGGCTCCCTGCGCACCGTCAGACCCCGGGGGCGGGCAATGGCCAGCGCGGTGGTCTGGGTTCGGGTCAGGTCGCTGG
>JAFTBW010000079.1 GCA_017455015.1 Oscillospiraceae bacterium
ACCGCGTGGGCCTTGTTGAAGGCGTAGCTGGCAAAGTCCAGGATCTCGTCGTAGATGCTGTCGGCCACCTTTTCCGGGATGCCGTTGGCCACGCAGCCGGGGATGTTCCGCTGGGGGTCGCCATGGATGAAGGCCACCCGCTCCGCGTCGATGACCGCGTGCTTTTTCTTGCTCATGGCCCGGCGGATGTTGTCCGCCTGGCCCAGGGAGAAGCCCGCCAGGGAGCGGAAGATCTCGATGACCTGCTCCTGATAGACGATGCAGCCGTAGGTGACCGCCAGAATGGGCCGGAGGGATTCGTGCTTGTAGCGGATCTTTTCCGGGTGCTGGGACCACTCGATGAATTTGGGGATGGAGTCCATGGGGCCGGGCCGGTACAGGGCGATGATGGCGGTGATATCCTCGATGCTCTTGGCCTTGATGCCGGTGCACACGGCGGTCATGCCTACGCTTTCCAGCTGGAACACGCCGGAGGTCGTCCCGGCGGCCAGCATGGCAAAGGTGGCCTCGTCGTCCACCGGGACGGCCTCCACCGAAAAGTCCGGCTGGACCCGGCGGACCAGCTTTTCCGCATCGGAGAGCACCGTCAGGTTCCGCAGGCCCAGGAAGTCCATTTTCAGCAGCCCCAGCTCTTCCAGCGTGGTCATGGTGTACTGGGTGACCACGCTCTCGTCGTTTTTCGCCAGGGGCACGTATTCATATACCGGCCGGTGGGTGATGACCACCCCGGCGGCGTGGGTGGAGGCGTGGCGGGGCATGCCCTCCAGCGCCCGGGCGGTGTCGATGAGAGTCCGCAGCTTTTCGTCCCCGTCGTAGAATTCCTTCAGGGGCTTGGAGAGCTTCAGCGCCTCGTCCAGCGTCATGTTCAGCGCGGCGGGCACCTGCTTGGCCACCGCGTCGCACTCGGCATAGCTCACGTTCAGCGCCCGGCCCACGTCCCGGACGGCCATCCGGGCGGCCATGGTGCCGAAGGTGACGATCTGGGCCACGTGGTCGGCGCCGTATTTCCGCGTCACGTAGTCGATGACCTCGCCCCTGCGGCGGACGCAGAAGTCCATGTCGATATCCGGCATGCTGACCCGCTCCGGGTTGAGGAAGCGCTCGAAGAACAAAGAGTAGCGGATGGGATCCACGTCGGTGATGCCCAGCGTGTAGCTGACCATGCTGCCCGCCGCGCTGCCCCGGCCGGGGCCCACGGGGATGCCGGAGTCCTTGGCGAAGCGGACGAAGTCCCACACGATGAGAAAGTAATCCACAAAGCCCATCTGATGGATCATGTCCAGCTCGTACCGGAGCTGGGCCGCCATTTCCGGGGTGCCCTGGCCGTAGCGGCGCTCATACCCCTCGGCGCACAGCCGGGAGAGGTAGGCGAAGGAATCCGTCTCTCCTTCGGGGAGCTTGAATTCCGGCAGGTGGTAGTGGCCGAACTCAAAGTCATATTTGCAGCGGTCGGCGATCTCCTGCGTCGCGTCCAGAGCGGCGACCTCCTCCGGGAACAGGGCGCGCATCTCCTCCTCGCTTTTGAGGTAGAGCTCTTCGCTGGTGAAATGCATCCGGTCCGGGTCGTCCACGGTCTTGCCCATCTGGATGCACATGAGCACGTCCTGGTTGTGGGCGTCCTCTTTCTTTATATAGTGGGCGTCGTTGGTGACCACCAGGGGGATGCCGGTCTCCCGGGACAGGCGGCGCAGGCCAGCGGCGGCCTTGTGCTCCTCGGGCATGCCGTGGTCCTGGAGCTCCAGATAGAAATCCTCCCCGAACAGCTCCCGGAGCTCCAGCGCCTTGGCCTTCGCTTCTTCATACTCGTCGTTGATGATGTGCCGGGCCACGTACCCCGCCACGCAGCCGGACAGGCAGATCAGCCCCTCCGCGTGCTCGTGGAGCAGCGCCCAGTCGATCCGGGGCTTGACGTAGAAGCCCTCGGTAAAGCCGCAGGACACCAGATAGCACAGATTCCGGTAGCCCGCGTCGTTTTTGCACAGCAATATCAGGTGGGAATAACCGCTGTCAAGCCCGTGCTCCTTGTCGAAGCGGGTCCGGGGGGCCACGTAGACCTCGCAGCCGATGATGGGCTTGACCCCCTCCGCCAGACACGCGCGGTAAAACGCCACCGCGCCGTACATGACGCCGTGGTCCGTCACCGCCAGAGCGGTCTGTCCCAGCTCACGGGCCCGTTTGGCCAGATCCTTGATCCGGCAGGCCCCGTCCAGCAGGGAGTATTCCGTATGCACGTGGAGATGGACAAATGACATGCGTTATTCTCCTAACAAAATAGTCTCACAGAGTTTGCGCCCGCAGGCGCAAAAAGATCTCAATCATTTTTCCCGGGGACATGCGCCTCGGGAAAAATACCGCTCAGCCCACAAACGTGCGAATCGTGCGCCTGTGGCGCACGATGAGTGCGCTGCAGTGGGCTGCAACCTGCTCAAATGAGAGCCCAGCGAAGCGGGTCTCATTTGAAGGGCATTATTCTCCTTTGTACTCGAGCAGCTTCTTCAGCCGGTGGCTCATGCAGCTTTTGGAGACCGGGGGATCGGCCAGCGCCGCCAGCTCCGCCAGACTGGACTCCGGGTTGGCGATGCGCAGCATGGCCGTCTCCTGCAGCACCTCGGGCAGGGCGGTGAGGCCGTAGAGCCGGTCCAGCTCCCGGATGGCGTCCATCTGCTCCTGGGCGGCGGAGACGATCTTGTCCGCGTTGGCGCTGTCGCAGTTGACCCGGCGGTTGACGGTGTTGTTGAAGTCCTTCTGCATCTTGGCCTGCATCACGCCGATGGCGGCCAGGGGCGCGCCCATGGTGGTGAGCACGTCCTCGATGGCCTCGGACTGCTTGAAGTAGGTGATATATCCACCGCCCCGGGCGGAGTCCTTGGGGGAGAGGCCCATTTCCAGCATCAGCGCGAACATCTCCCGGCTCACGGCTCCGTGGCCGGTGAGAAATTCCAGATGGTAGCGCTTGTCCGGGTCGGTGACGCTGCCCCCCGCCAGAAACGCCCCCCGGAGAAAGGAGGCCCGGCAGCAGGGGGATTCCAGCACGCCGAAATTGATGTGCCGGGTCAGCGTGTTTTCCTGGCCGAAGGCGGCGTGGACGGCGAGGATCTTCTTCCTGTCGGTGAGGAGGAAGGTCCGCTTGCCCCGGGCGTCCTCGGGGGGAAGGCGGTCGAACTCCACGTCAAAGGCCTTGCGGAACAGCCGGGGCAGACGCCTGGCGAAGGCGTCGTTGGCAGTGATGAGACGGATCTCCCGGCCGTCAAAGGTGTGGCCGTAGAGCAGCGCCCCGTAGGCCTCCGCCAGCGCGCAGCAGGGTCGGGACAGGGTAGCGCGGCATAATTCTGTTTTGGCGTCGGCGGAAAAGGACACGGGAGTTCACCTCCGGTGAAAACACAGACTCAATAGATGCGGGTGGGGGAGATCCGGCGGTACAGGTCCATGACGGCCTCCGCCAGCGCGGCGGGGTCATGGCGCACCAGCAGCCGGGAGTAATCCGCAATGGGGGCGAAGTCCGCCCGGACCCCCAGCCGGGCCAGCGCGGTGGCGTCCACGGCGATGGGCGCCGCGCCCTGCTTCCGGTAGGCCTCCATGGCCGCGGCGGGCACGGGCAGGTCGTTGACCAGACAGTGGTCGAAAAGCCCTTCGCCGCCGTGGAGGAACAGGGCCCGCACGTGGTCCTCGGCGGTGTAGCCGGCGGTCTCCCCCTCCTGGGTCATCAGATTCATGACGCAGATCTTGGCGGCCTTGGAGGCGTGGATGGCCTCGGGCACGCCGGAGACCAGCAGATTGGGGATGATGCTCGTATACAGGCTCCCCGGGCCGATCAGGATCAGATCCGCCCGGCGGATGGCTTCCAGACATCCGGGCAGGGCCGCGGGCTTTTCCGGCGAGAGGCGGACCCGCAGGATGCGCCGGGGGTGATCCGGCCTGTACTCGGCCAGCTGGCTCTCCCCGACCACGGTGACGCCGTCGTCAAAGTCGGCGATCAGCTCCACCTTTTCGTTGGTGACGGGCAGGACCCGGCCGGTGATGGCCAGCACCTCGCTGAGCTTTGTCACGGCTTCGTCGAAGCTGGAGGACATGTCGTTGAGGGCGGCCAGAAACAGGTTGCCGAAGCTCTGCCCCTTCAGAGAGCCCTCCCGGAAACGGTAGTCCAGCAGAGCCTCCATGGTGGGCTCGGTGTTGGCCAGGGCCTGCAGACAGTGGCGCACGTCCCCCGGAGGCGGCATGCCCAGCTCCTGACGCAGCACGCCGCTGCCCCCGCCGTTGTCCGCCATGGACACCACGGCAGTGATGTTGGGGGACACGTGCTTGAGGCCCCGGAGCATGGTGGACTGGCCGGTGCCGCCGCCGATGACGACGATCCGGGGATAGCGGGAATAGCGCTCAGACATTTTCGTTCACCTTTCCGAAATCACGGCAGATCAGCCGGGCGTTCTGGCCCCGCTCCAGCAGATGATCCGTCAGCGCCCGGGCCACCGCCGCGCTGCGGTGACGGCCGCCGGTGCAGCCCACCGCTATGGTCAGGGAGGACTTGCCCTCGTCCTGGAAGCGGGGGACCTGGAAATCCACGAAGTCCAGCAGCCTGGCAAGATACTCCCTGGCGTCCGGCCGGTCCATCACGTAGTCGTATACGCTCTGGTCCAGACCGGTAAGGGCCTTGAGCTCCTCCACGTAGTAGGGGTTTGGCAGAAAGCGCACGTCCAGCACCAGGTCCGCCTCCATGGGGATGCCGTACTTGAAGCCGAAGGCGATGACGTTGATGGGCATGGTGGCCCGGCCGCCCTCGGTGAACAGACGGCAGATCTCCTTGTGGAGCTGGCCCAGGGTGGTGTTGCCTGTGTTGATGATGTAGTCCGCCCGCTCCCGGACCGGCTGCATCAGGGCGATCTCCCGGTTCACCGACTGCTGGATGGTAGCCCCCGGCTCCTCCAGCGGATGGCGTCGGCGGGTCTCCTTGTACCGGCGGACGATGGTGGACACCGGCGCTTCGATGAACAGGATCCGGAAGGAGCAGTCCAGCTCCCGCACCTGTTCCAGCGCGCCGAAAAGCTGCTCGAAGCTCTCCCGGGCCCGGACGTCGGTGACCAGCGCCACCTTGTCAAAGCGGCCCTGGGAGGCGATGCAGAATTCCGCGAAGGGCTTGAGCAGGGCGGAGGGCATGTTGTCCACGCAGTAGTAACCCAGATCCTCCAGCACGTTGGCGGCCTGGGTCTTTCCCGCGCCGGAGAGACCGGTGACGATCAGAAATTCCATGTTGTTCCTTTCAGAGCGCTCGCTTTGGAAAGCGCTTTATTCGCGGATGATTTTGACCTCGGGCTCCAGCAGGATGCCGGACCGGGCGAAGAC
The DNA here is from genome assembly GCA_017455015.1 of Oscillospiraceae bacterium. Taxonomy (GTDB): domain Bacteria; phylum Bacillota; class Clostridia; order Oscillospirales; family Oscillospiraceae; genus RGIG7114. The sequence goes on from JAFTBW010000079.1 coordinate 5,338, forward strand.
CGCATTCTGTATATGTTCCATGAGCCGCAGCACGTCGTCAAAGGTGGCACCGCCCCGGTTGACCACGAAGCCCGCGTGTTTTTCGCTGACCTGGGCGCCGCCCACGGCGAAGCCCTTGAGCCCCGCCTGATCGATGAGAGCGGCGGCGTAGCCCCCCGCGGGGCGCTTGAAGGTGCTGCCGGCAGAGGGCATTTCCAGCGGCTGGCTGGCCCGGCGGCGCTCCATCAGCGTGCGCATCCGCTCCCGGATGGCCTCGCCGTCGTCCTCCACCAGGGAGAGAGCGGCGGAGAGGATCACACAGTCCGTGTCGGAAAAGCGGCTGTGCCGGTAGGAAAAGGCAGGCTCCGTCGTCTCCCGGAGCTGCAGCTCCTCGTCCAGATAGACCACCGAGGCGACCGCGTCCTTCATTTCCCCGCCGTAGGCCCCGGCGTTCATGCTTACGGCCCCGCCCAGGGAGCCGGGGATGCCGTGGGCGAATTCCAGCCCCGTCAGCCCTTCCCGGGCGGCGTTCACCGCCAGCTGGGCCAGGGAGATCCCCGCCTGGGCGGTGAGGACGTTCCCCTCCCGCCGGACGTCGGAAAACCGGTCGCCCATGCGCAGTACGATTCTGTGGAAAGGCCCGTCGGTGATGAGCAGGTTGGTGCCGTTGCCCATGAGGAAGGGCTTTTCCCCCTCCTCCCGCAGCAGGGCGGCGGCGGCCTCCGCCTCCTCCGCCGAGGCGGGGAGCAGCATGGCGTCGCAGGGCCCGCCGATGCGGAAGGAACAGTGCCGGGCCATGGGCTCGGCCTCCAGCACGGTCAGCTCCGGGCAGCGGCGGCGCAGCTCCCGGAGGAACGAGGCGAGACGGCTTTCGTCCATCATCCTTCGTCCACCAGCCTGTCGTGACGCTCCACCAGCTCCTTGGCGGCGTTGTAGCCCATCTTCCGGCCCCGGTTGTTCATGGCGGCCAGCTCGATCAGAGAGCCCAGGTTCCGGCCGGGCCGGACGGGGATCTCATAGATGGGGAGCTTAACGCCCAGGATCTGCGTGTACTGCGGCTCCGCCCCCAGACGGTCGTAGGTCTTTTCGTCGTCCCACTGTTCAAAGTGAACTACCAGGTCGATGGTTTGCTCGATCTTCACCGCGCCGATGCCGAACATGTGCTTGGCGTCCACCAGACCGATGCCCCGGATCTCCATGAAATGACGGATCAGTTCGGGGGCCGAGCCCACCAGCGTGTCCACGCCGATCTTCTTCACGTCGATGGCGTCGTCGCCCACCAGCCGGTGGCCCCGGCTGAGCATGCTCATGGCGGTCTCGCTCTTGCCCACGCCGCTGTCCCCGGTGAGGAGCACGCCCTCGCCGTAGACCTCCATCAGCACCCCGTGGATGGTGGTGCGGGGGGCCAGCCAGTGGTTCAGACCCAGGATGAGCAGGGCCATGAAGTCACTGGTGGAGACCTCCGTGGTCAGGATCGAGACGTTGTGCCGCTCCGCGGCCTGGAGCATCTCGGCGGGGACCTCCATGCCGTGGGCCACGATGCAGAAAAGGATGCCCGAGGCCATGAACCGGTCGATGCTGGCCTTGCGCACCGCGGGCTCCTGCCCGTCAAGATAGGTCAGCTCCAGCTTTCCCAGCACCTGGACCCGGTTGGGGTCGAAGTATTCGTAAAATCCCGCCAGCGGTAGGGCGGGCCGGGATACGTCCCAGGTGGTGATGCGCACCCGGTCGAAGCTCTCCGCCCGGTAAAGAACGGTGAGATCGCGCTCCCGGACGAGGGTGTCAAGTCCCACGGAATAGGATCTGCTCATAGGGCGCCTCCTTGAACATAATGATACATATTATATTGTAATCTTTTCCGGGTGTTTTGGCAACAGAAAACAGCGTCCGGAGAAAATTGAAAAAAAGTAAAAAACGCTCTTGCATTCCGGGGAATGGTCTGTTATTATATACAAGCTGTCCGCAGGGCGGCACACTATTGGATGAGGAGGTGCAGCACAAGCATGGCTAAGTGTGATTTCTGCGACAAGGGTGTCACTTTCGGCATCAAGGTCAGCCACTCTCACCGTCGTTCCAACCGGGCCTGGAAGCCCAACGTGAAGCGCGTGAAGGCCATCGTTGACGGTACCCCGAAGCACGTTTACGCGTGCACCCGCTGCCTCCGCAGCGGCAAGGTCACTCGGGCCGTCTGAGATCTTTCCTGCATAAGGAAGGTTTCGAATGAGCCGCCCCCGCGTTGAGGCCGGGGGCGGCTCATTCGACCCGATAGGGCCCTGTCCGTCGGCACATTTTTCCACGAAAAAAACTTGCGAAAAAATGAAAAAAAGTGTTGACAACGGATTTCCACGGTGTTATATTAATCAAGCTGTCGCCGATGAGCCGGGCGAAAAAACCGGGCGGCAAGCGGCGGGCTACCGAGCAAAATGTGTACCTTGTAAATTGAACAAAGTAAGAACAGCTTATGCAAAAATAAGCACCAGAAAGGGTTCTTTCAGAGCTCGAGAGAGTTCTGATCAAAATTTCTTTGAGAGCTAGTAATAGCGA
>JAFTBW010000080.1 GCA_017455015.1 Oscillospiraceae bacterium
CCGGTCGCTTCGCGCCTCTTTTGCCGGAAAACATGCCCCCCGGCATGTGTTATGTTCGGCAAAAGTCCCTGATGGGGGAGGGAATTGGTGCGGTTTTTTCCGTGAGCGCTGTTTTCCCAACTGCACAGGTCGAAAGATTTCTACCTGAGCGGTTGGAAAGAATTATGCCTGCTTTTTCTGAGAGAAATTGCGGTGCAGCAGGGTGTGCTCCCTGCCCTTGAGCATCCCGTCATAGAGGGCGACGACCAGCGGGTTGTCGTTGGAGCGCTGGATCTGGTAGTTCACGTCCGCCTTGTACAGGCCGCCGGCCCGCTCCTCCACGCTGGAACGGACCGCTCCCACCGGCTGTCCGCCGCCGTTGACGCAGCCGCTGGGGCATGCCATGACCTCGATGAGATCGTAGTGGGCTTCCCCGGCGCGGACCGCGCGCATGACCCGATCGGCGTTGGCCAGACCGGAGATGACCGCAATATGCAGGGTGTGGCCCTCGTACTCCACGCTGAACTCCTTGACGCCCTGGGGGCCGCGGACACCGCTGGTTTTGATGGCGTCCATGTCCCGGCGGCTCTTTCCGGAGGTGATGCGCCGGAGCACCGCTTCGGTGACGCCGCCGGTGACGCCGAAAATCACGCCGCCGCCGCTCCCCACGCCGAACGGCACGTCCGGGGCCTCCGGCTCGATCCTGTCAAAGCGGTAGCCGGTGCGCTGGATCAGGGCGGCGATCTCCGTGGTGGTCAGCACGTAGTCGATGTCCTGCTCCCCGAAGGTGTGGCTCTCCGGCCGCAGGATCTCGGCTTTCTTCGCCGTGCAGGGCATGATGGACACGCTGACCAGCCGCTTCTTGCCCTGCATCTGCTCGTGGTGCTCCCGGTAGTACTGCCGGATCACCGCGCCGAACATGGCCTGGGGGCTGCGGCAGGTCGAAAGATGGTCAAAGAGGTCGGGGTAGCGCTCCTCGCAGAACTGCACCCAGGCGGGGCAGCAGGAGGTGAACAGCGGCAGGGTCCCGTGGTTCCGGATGCGGTCCAAGAACTCCGCGGCCTCCTCCATGACGGTCAGGTCCGCGCCGTAGGTGGTGTCGTAGACCTCGTCGAAGCCCAGCCGGTGCAGCACCGCCACCAGCTTCCCCATGTTGTTCTGTCCCTCCGGGAGCCCCAGCTTGTCGCCGATGGCGACGCGAACGGCAGGAGCCACCTGGGCGATCACGTAGGTATCCGGGTCCGCCAGTTCACGCATCACCTGGCTGACGGCGGTGTGGATGGTGATGGCGCTGGTGGGACAGACCACCCGGCACTGGCCGCAGTTCACGCAGCCGCTCTCCGCCATGCTCTTGCCGAACGCAGGGGTGACGACTGCCTTTGTGCCCCGGTTGGCGATGTCGATGGCGCTGACATGCTGGACGTTCTCGCACATGCGCACGCAGTCGCCGCAGAGAATGCACTTGTTGGGGTCCCGCACGATGCTGGGAGAGCTGGAGTCGATGGGCAGGTGCTTCCGGTAGTTGTCGAAGCGGACGTCCTTGACGCTCAGACGTCTGGCCAGGTCCTGCAGCTCGCATTCGCCGGAGCGCTGACAGGTGGTGCAGTCCCGGTCGTGGCTTGCAAGCATCAGCTCCACGATGGTGCGCCGGTAGTTGATGAGACGCGGGGTGTTGGTGTAGATCACCATGCCGTCGGCGGGTTTTTCGGAGCAGCTTGCAAAGGTCCTGCCCCTGGCGTCCTCGCAGGTGCACAGGCGGCAGGCGCCGTATACGGACAGCTCAGAGTGGTAGCACAGCGTCGGGATCTCGATCCCGGCCTTGCGGATCACCGCCAGGATGTTGGGCTCGTCCGTGAACTCCACCCGGCATCCGTCTATCGTCATGTATCCCATTTGGCCGTCCTCCTTATTTGTAATAGATGGCATCAAAGGCGCAGTTGTCGATGCACACGCCGCACTTGATGCAGATGTGGGGATCGATGGTGAAGGGCTCCTTCACCTTGCCGCTGATGGCGCTGACCGGACAGTTGCGGGCGCACTTGGAGCAGCCCTTGCACTTCTGCGGGTCGATGACGTACTCCCGCAGCTTGCCGCAGACCCCGGCGCGGCAGTGCTTGCCGTGGATGTGCTCCCGGTACTCCTGCTCAAAGGAGCGCAGGGTGCTGAGAATGGGGTTGGCGGAGGTCTTGCCCAGGCCGCAGAGGGCGGTGTTGGAGATCACGTCCGCCAGCTCCCGCAGGGTGTCGATGTCCTCCGGCTTGCCGTTGCCCTCGGTGATGCGCTGCAAAATCTCCAGCATCCGCCTCGTGCCCTCCCGGCAGGGAACGCACTTGCCGCAGCTCTCGTCGCAGATAAAGCCCATATAGAACTTGGCGACGTCCACCATGCAGTTGTCCTCGTCCATGACGATGGCTCCGCCGGAGCCCATCATGCTGCCCAGCCGGATCATGTTGTCAAAGTCGATGGGCTCGTCCAGGTATTCCGCCGTCAGGCAGCCGCCGGAGGGGCCGCCGGTCTGGATGGCCTTGAACGCCTTGTCATCGGGAATGCCGCCGCCGATGTCGTAGATCAGCTCCCGCAGAGTGGTGCCCATGGGAATTTCCACCAGGCCCACGTTGTTGATCTTGCCGCCCAGGGCAAAGACCTTGGTGCCGTGGCTTTTCTCCGTGCCGTACCTGGTAAAGGCCTCCAGTCCCTCCCGCAGGATGTAGGGAACGGTAGCCATGGTCTCCACATTGTTGACGATGGTGGGCTTCTGCCACAGGCCCTTTTCCGCCGGGAAAGGAGGCCGGGGAGAGGGCATGCCCCGCTGACCCATGACGGAGTTTAAGAGGGCGGTCTCCTCGCCGCAGACGAACGCGCCCGCGCCGGGACGGATCTGCGCCCGGAACGAAAAGCCCGTACCCAGGATGTTGTCCCCCAGAAGTCCCTCCGCCTCCATCTGGCGGATGGCCTCCTGCACATGCCGTACCGCCACCGGGTACTCGGCGCGGATATAGAGATAGCCGTGGCTGGCGCCGATGGCGTAGCCCGCGATCATCATGCCCTCCAGCACCGCGAAGGGGTTTCCCTCCAGGATGCTGCGGTCCATGAACGCGCCGGGGTCGCCCTCATCGCCGTTGCAGACCACATATTTGTCCGCGCTGTCATAGCCGTAGGCAAACTGCCATTTTTTCCCCGTGGGGAAACCGCCGCCGCCCCGGCCCCGCAGGCCGGAATCCAGCACCAGTTGGATCGTGGCCTCCCGGCCCATCTCCAGGGCGTTGCGCAGGCCCTGGAACGCGCCGTGGCCCAGCGCCTCGTCGATGTTGCCCGGGTCGATGCTGCCGCAGCCGTGGAGCGCGATGCGCTTCTGTTTCTTATAGAAATTGATGTCGTCCTGGCGCTGCACGGGCTTCTGGGTCTTGGGGTCCACATACAAAAGCCGCTCCACGATCTCGCCCTTCGCCAAATCCGTGGCCACGATCTCGTCCACGTCCGACTCCTTTACCATGCGGTAAAGGGTGTCCTCCGGGTAGATTTTGACGAAAGGCCCCTGGGAGCACAGGCCGAAGCAGCCCACCTGGTTCACCGTCACACGGTCAGAAAGTCCCTTCTCCTCCACCAGCCGTTGGAATTTCTCGAATATGGCCTGGGAGTTGGAGCTGAGACATCCGGTTCCGCCGCACAGCAGCACATGGCGCTTTCCGGTTTCATCGTGATACTTGCCGTTTTCCAGGGCGTCCGTACATGCACATACGCGCTCGTTCAGTTCCTTGATTGTGGCAATCACGCGCTTTTCGCCTCCTTTGTCCGGTATTCTTCAATGATCTCCGGCACCTTGTCCGGGGTCAGCTTGGGATAGACCTTTCCGTTGACGCTCACCGCCGGGGCGATGCCGCAGGCGCCGATGCACCGCAGGGCGTCCAGCGTGAACATGCCGTCCGGGGTCGTCTGGCCCGGATCGATGCCCAGCAGCTCGGAGAACTTGTCGATGACGGCCTGCGCCCCCTTGACATAGCAGGCCGTGCCGAGACAGCAGCCGATGACGTACTTGCCGTTGGGCACCAGAGAGAAAAATGAGTAGAACGTCACCACGCCGTAAATCTTCGCCACAGAGATGCCCGTCTCCCGGGACACGATGGCCTGTGCCTCCGGGGGAACGTAGCCGTACTCGTTCTGGATGTCGCTGAGGATCATGATCAGCGGTGTAGCAGTGTCCCGGTAACGGTCGCAGATCTCCACGATCTGCTGTTCCGCTGCCTTGCTCAATGCGGCCATAAGCTTTCCTCCATATCTGTTTTTTCTGTGATCGAGCCTTGAAAGCGGGATACGGGAAACAGCCGTGTTTCCTGTCATTGAAACAGTTTATCAATTTGTTAGAAAATTGTCAATTAGCTTGTTTCATGAATCACAAACGGGAATTGGGCAGGTATTTGGAGAAATCACAGAGAAAAAGGCGGCGGGCGTCTTCTCTCCCGAACATGCATGAAGCGGAAATGTTTTCTATCTGAGCGGTGGGAGAGTTATGACA
>JAFTBW010000081.1 GCA_017455015.1 Oscillospiraceae bacterium
GGGGGGCGGGGCCGCCCCCCCCCCCGCCGCCGTGATTTCTATTCAGGAGATAACCGCCATGAAACGCTTTTTCAAGAACCCCATGCGCCGCTGGGCCTGGCTGTTTATCGGTCCGGTGCTGATCTGCTTCGTCATCGGCTTCGTCTGGCCCTTCATTCAGGGCATCTGGCTGTCCTTCTGCAAGTTCCGGCTGATCCGGGACGCGCAGTTCATCGGCCTGGGCAACTACGTCTCAGCCCTGAAAGACCCCAGCTTCCTCCGCTCCTTCTGGTACACGGCCCTCTTCGCCATCGTGAGCCTGGTGCTCATCAACGTCCTGGCGTTCGCCGTGGCCTACGCGCTGACCCAGGGCATCAAGGGGAGCAACCTGTTCCGCACCGTGTTTTTCATGCCCAACCTGATCGGCGGCATCGTGCTGGGCTACATCTGGTCCATGATCTTTGACGGCATCCTCTCCCGCTTCGGCACCAGCATCCTTCTGGAAACGAAGTACGGCTTCTGGGGCCTGATCATCCTCATGTGCTGGCAGCAGATCGGCTATATGATGATCATCTACATCGCCGGGCTCCAGGCCGTGCCGGAGGACATGCTGGAGGCCGCCAAGATCGACGGGGCGAGCCGGAGCCAGACCCTGTTCCGGGTCACGATCCCCAACGTCATGCCCTCCATCACCATCTGCACGTTCCTGTCCCTGACCAACGGCTTCAAGCTGTTCGACCAGAACCTGGCCCTGAGCGAGGGCGGACAGCCCTACCTGATCCAGCCCGACGGCTCCGTCATCAAGACCACGGAGATGCTGGCCCTGAACATCTACAACACCTTCTACGGCCAGGGAACCACCTCCCAGGGCATGGCCCAGGCCAAGGCGGTGCTGTTCTTCATCCTGGTGGCGGGCCTGGGCCTGCTGCAATTGGGCATCACCCGCAAAAAGGAGGTACAGCAATGAGAAATCAGGACTCCATTGCCGCCGAGCGCCGGCGCAAAACCGTCCTCTCCATCGTGCTGGCCGTGGTCTGCGTGATCTATGTGCTGCCAGTGCTGACGGTGGTCATCAACTCCTTCAAGCAGAACACCTTTGTCAAGACCGAGACCTTTGCCCTGCCCAACAGCGAGACCAGCGCAGGCTGGGACAACTTCGTCAAGGGCATGACCTTCGGCAACTACCCCTTCTGGAAGAGCGTGGTCTACTCCGTGGTCATCACCGTGCTGTCCACGGCACTGATTTTGCTTTTCACCTCCATGGCGGCCTGGTACATCGCCCGGGTCAACAGCAAGTTCTGCAAGGCGGTCTATTACCTCTGCGTGTTCTCCATGGTAGTGCCGTTCCAGATGGTCATGTTCACCCTGTCCAAGACGGCGGACTCCCTGCACCTGAACACCCCCTGGACCATCCCGGTGGTCTACCTGGGCTTTGGCGCGGGGCTGGCCATCTTCATGTTCGTGGGCTTTGTCAAGTCCATTCCGCTGGAAATCGAGGAATCCGCCTCCATCGACGGCTGCGGGCCGCTGCGCACCTACTTCAACATCGTGTTCCCGATGCTGCGGCCCACCATGATCTCCGTGGGTATCCTGGAGATCATGTGGGTCTGGAACGACTATCTGCTGCCCGTGCTGGTGTTGGACATCAACGAGTACCGTACCATTCCCATCCACATCCAGTATCTGAAGGGCAGCTACGGCACCGTGGACCTCGGCGCGACCATGGCGCTGATTCTGCTGAGCATCATCCCCGTCATCATCTTCTATCTGCTCTGCCAGAAGTACATCATCAAGGGCGTGGCCGCCGGCGCGGTCAAGGGCTGAAAGACCAAAAAAGGGGCTGTGAAAATAGGGAGGAAATCTCCCGGTTTTCACAGCCCCAAACGATTACGTCCGAAAAAAGAAGAGAAATCGTAAGCTTCCAGATTTTCGCGGAATCTTCAACATGGGGATTTCGGTTCTGCAAAACGTCCAGAAGAATGTTTGCGTCAATCAGCAGCCGCATACTTTTCTCTCAGCCTTTCTTCCCTCGCCTGCGCCGGATCGGAATCCTGCTTCAGGATACCGGTCAGCGAATCGGTCAAAAAGAGACTGCTGACGTTTTGGGGACAAAACGACCCGCTTCTTTCCCGCTTTTGGTAATAATGATCTCTTTTTCGCCCATCACAAGGGACAGATACCGTCCAAAATCACTCTGCATCGGAGCGTCCGGCTGTGCGTGTCAGACCGTCTCCAAAAACCGCAGGAACGCCGCCTTGCCCGCCGCGGTGCGCTTGTAGACGCCGGCGTCCTCCAGCACTCCGGCGAAGACCAGCCCGGTCTCCTCCCGCACGATCTCCAGGGCGTTGTCCGCGCTGACGGTCCGGCGGCGGCGGATGTCCTCCGCCCAGAAGGCGTGCTTCTCCGTCAGCGGGCTTTCCCGCAGGTCCCCGCCCGCGGCCAGGCAGTCCGCCACGGCTTTCAGCTCCTCCCGGAGCCGGGCGGGGAGCACCGCCAGACCCATGACCTCGATGAGGCCGATGTTCTCTTTCTTGATGTGATGCTTCTCCGCGTGGGGGTGGTAGAGGCCCAGGGGATGCTCCGGGGTGGTCAGGTTGTTGCGGAGCACCAGGTCCAGCTCATAGTGCCCCTCCCGCATCCGGGCGATGGGGGTGATGGTGTTGTGCGCTTCCCCGTTCGTCTCGGCGTAGATCATCGCGCTCTCGTCGGTATATCCCCGCCAGGCGTCCAGCACCCGCTCCGCAAGCTGAGCCAGCCGCGTCCGGTCATTGCAGCGCAGCCGCAGGGCGGACATGGGCCACTTGACAATGCCCGCATCCACGTCCAAAAAGCCGGGGAAGACAAAGGGCGTCTCGACGGGGGCCTTTTCCATGGGGAAGGTGTAGCGCCCGCCCTGGAAGTGGTCGTGGGCCAGGATGCTGCCGCCCACGATGGGCAGATCCGCGTTGCTGCCCACAAAGTAGTGGGGGAACTGGGAAACAAAATCGAGGAGCTTGTCGAAGCAGGCCCGGTCGATCCTCATCGGGACGTGCTCCCGGTTGAAGCAGATGCAGTGCTCATTGTAATACACATAGGGGCTGTACTGCAAAAACCAGGGGGAGCCGTTGACCGTGATGGGTACGGTGCGGTGGTTCTGCCGCGCAGGGTGGTTCACCCTGCCCGCGTAGCCCTCGTTCTCCGCGCAGAGCTGGCAGCGGGGGTAGTCGGAGGCGGGCAGATTCCGGGCGGCGGCGATGGCGCGGGGGTCCTTCTCCGGCTTGGAGAGGTTGATCGTGATGTCCAGATCCCCATACTCCGTCGGGGCTTTCCACTGAATGTCCTTTGCGATGCGGTCCCGGCGGATGTAGTTGGTGTCCCGGCTGAAGGCGTAGTACCAGTCCGTGGCTTTTTCCGGGCTTTGACGCCGCAGGGCCTCGAAGCGGGCATGTACCTGGGCCGGGCGCGGGGTCAGGCGGCCCATCAGCTCCGTATCGAAGATGTCCCGGTAGACCACGGAATCCTCCGTCAGCGCGCCCCGGGCATGGGCGTCGTCGCAGAGGGCGTCCAGAATGACGTGCAGCGGCGCGTCCGCCGGAACCGTCACGTCCGGCAGAGCGTCGCAGCACAGGGCGTCCAGCAGCACATTCACCGCCCAAATCCGCTCACATTCTTCGATCAGACCCCGCTCCAGGGCATAGTCCGCCAAAGCCAGGACCGCGTTTTTTTCATTCGGCATGGTTCAATCCTCCCAAAGCACGCAGCCGCCCACGGGGCGGATGTGGAGGACGTGGCACCTGCCCGCCCCCAGGACAGCCTCCATCCCCGCCTTGAATTTATCCAGCCGCGCCTCCGGTACAAACGCCTGAATCGTCCCGGCGAAGCCGCCGCCGTGGACACGCGCCGCGCCGGTCCCCTCCAGCAGCTCCCGCGCCAGAGACAGGGCCAGGGACACGGCCTGCTGCTCCGGGTGGGCCGGGGACCAGATATTTTGCAGATCGCAGACGGAGGACAGCCCCGAGTCGTTCACCAGCGCCAGGAAGCGGTCAAAGTCCCCCAGCCGCAGAGCCTCCGCCTCCCGGACGGCCCGGCGGTCCTCCGCATAGAAGTGCCGGGCGCGCAGCACAGCCCGGTCGCCGCAGTCCTGCCGCAGCGTGCCCAGGGCGGCGCGGAAGTCCGCCTCCGGGACCTGGCGCAGCACCGTCTTTCCAAAATACGCCGCCACGGCGCACATCTCCCGGGTGACGGCGGCATAGTCCTCCGTCAGATCGTCGTGGCTTGAGCCGGAGTCCACGATGCACAGGGCGTGGCCGCTGCGGGAGAAATCGTATTCCAGTTTCTCCACCGCGGGGTCGGCGGGGTCGGCAAAGTCGATGGCAACGGCTCCGCCCACGGCGGCCCCCATCTGGTCCATAAGGCCGCAGGGCTTGCCGAAGTAGACGTTTTCCGCGTGCTGGCCGAGCTTTGCCAGGGCCACGGCGTCCGGTTCCGTTCCCGCAGCCGGAAACAGGCTGCGCATCGCCGCGCCAAGCAAAATCTCATAGGCCGCCGAGGAGCTGAGACCGGAGCCGGCGGGCACCTGGCTGACGGCGTAGAGGTCCATGCCCCCCACGGGGAGGCCCAGCTTCCGCAGTCCCGCCGCCATGCCCCGGACCAGTCCGGCGGAGGTGTTCCGCTCCTCCGGCCGGGGTTCCAGGCTGTCCAGGTCCACGGTAAAGGGGGGATAGCCCTCGGAGCAGACCCGGATTACAGCGCTCCCGTTGGGGGCGCCGCAGGCCAGCAGGTCCAGATCCACGCTGGCGCACAGCACATGGCCGTGCTGATGGTCCGTGTGGTTGCCGCCCAGCTCCGTGCGTCCCGGCCCGCTGACCAGCACCGCACCGGAACTATTCCCGTAGCTCCGGACAAAGCCCTCGATCACCCCCAGCGCCCGCTGCCGGGCACTTTTGACGCCCTCCGCGCCGTAGAGCGCGGACAGGCAGGCGTCAAACCGTCCCGCCTCCACAGCGGAGGCCAGGTATGCGCAGTCTTTCAATTTTTTCTCCTCCTTCGGTCGTATGATGTGACGGATTCCGTTTCATATTTGCCATTATAAGTCATGACCGGGCAAATGGCAAGCGCGCTTTCTCTGTTGTCTATGCAAATATCACTTGTTTTCTGGAAAATGGCAAAAATCCGGAGAAATCCCATGTGAATCGGGATTTCTCCGGACTTCAAATCAAGCACAATTCTTATTCTGCGGCAACTCTCAGAACTTAGGAACTGTCCCGTAATTATTTCCCGATTCTGGCTGGTCTAAATCACCATATGCATCGTTGCCGTCGTTTGCGATACACAAAGTATCGCCGCACTCCGTCGCCTCGCCTATGGCGATTTATCCTGCGCCATAATTCGGGAA
>JAFTBW010000082.1 GCA_017455015.1 Oscillospiraceae bacterium
CACGGATGCTTGAAGCTCTGATTCCAGTTCCTGTACGCTTTCTCCGTGGAACGTGATGACATCCCGCACATTGATGACTGTACCGGAAAAAATGTGATTTTCATCATCAAGCTCAACTTGACCGATGTAACCCTTATACGTCATCAATATTGTTCACCCCCGCTGCATTTAAGGAAGCGCTGATTAAAGCAACGTGCGCGAATGGCGAGCAAATTTTGCGTCCGCCAAGGCGCAAAAACCGCAGGAATACTTTGTGTATTTCAAGGTTTTTGGAACGAAGGCGGGCGCAAAATTTGCCGCCAGACGTGCGCGGGGATTTATTCAGCGTTTCCTTAAGAATTTTCTAACTGCTTTTACCGTGTTTTATCCGTCATCTTTTCTAAGAAGCGGAGCAGCGTAACGTCCCGCTGTCCGGTTTTCAATCCCAGCCCTTGCAGACGTCCACCCAGCCATCGGCGCGGGAGAGGCGCTCCAGCTCCGGGATCGTCAGCTCGATGGCGCTGTTGGCGCTGCCGCAGGCGGGGAATACGGTGTCAAAGCGCTTCAAAGACTCGTCCAGATACACCCGAACCCCCTCGTTGACGGCAAAGGGGCAGACCCCGCCCACGGCGTGGCCCACCTGCCGTTCCGTATCCTCCGGGGAGAGCATCTTCGCTTTCGCTGCGAAACGGGCCTTGTATTTGGCGTTATCCACCTTTGCGTCCCCGGCGGCGATCACCAGGATCGGACCCTCCGCCGTCTGGAACGCCAGGCTTTTGGCGATGCGGCAGCTCTCGCAGCCCAGCGCCTGTGCCGCCAGCGCCACCGTGGCGCTGGAAACGCCGAATTCCAGGATGCGCTCCGCCATGCCGAAGCCCGCCAGATATTCCCGCACTTTTTCAATGGCCATTTCGGGTCATTCTCCCTTTTCCTGTTTCGTTCGGAGCGCGCCCATTGCGTCCGGTCCGAAGTACTCCTCCACAAAGTCCACCCGCTCCACCCGGAACTCCCTGCCCCGGAGGTAGCTCAGCGCCCCCGCGTCCGTGGGGAAGACGAAGCGCAGGGCGTAGGAGTAAAGCGCCTGTCCCTCCGTCTCCCGGTAGGCCCTGTTTTTCCGCTCGCTGCCGTACTTGCCGTCCCCCAGCAGGGGCCAGCCCGCGTGGGCCATCTGCGCCCGGATCTGGTGGGTCCTGCCGGTGTGGAGCGTACACTCCACGAGGCTCAGCCCATTCGCGCTTTTCAGCACCCGGTAGTCCGTCACAGCCGTCCGCGCCCCCGGCTCCGGCTTCTCCCGCACGTAGACCTGGTTTTTTTTCGCGTCCTTGAAGATGTAGTTTTCCAGACGCCCCTCCGGGGGCTTGGGGCGGCCGTGGACCGCGCAGAGGTAGCGCTTTTCGATCTCCCGGTCCCGGATCTTCTCGTTGACGATCCGCAGCGCCTCCGCGTTCTTCGCCGCGATGACGATGCCGCCGGTGTTCCGGTCGATCCGGTTGCACAGGGCAGGGGCAAAGGAATTCTCCTCCCCCGGCCGCCACTCCCCCTTCTGGTAGCAGTAGGCCTGCAGATTCGCCACCAGGGTGTTGTAGTCCCACTTGCCCGCGCTGTGGCAGAGTACCCCCGGCTTTTTGTCCGCCAGCAGGATGTTCTCGTCCTCATAGACGATATTCAGCCGGGGCGTGGAGACCTTGAGATAGGAGTTTTCCTCCCGGGGCGCTTCAAAAAAAGCGTCCACGATGTAGAGCTGCACCCGGTCGCCCTCGCTCAGCCGGAAATCCCGCCTGCTGCCCTTGCCGTTGACCTTGATGCGCTTCAGACGGATATATTTTTGCAGCAGGGACTCCGGCAGCAGAGGGACGGCCTTGCCCACAAAGCGGTCCAGGCGCTGAGCGCTGTCATTGTGCTGTATGATAAATTCTTTCATGCTCCCGCCTCTGATCCTGTTTCACGGATACTTTATCACACCGGGCGCGCTTTGTCCACAGCAAGAATTCGCAAGACCGTTCCGTTTTCGCCTCCGTACCTCCTCAAAAGCTCCCTCCGAACAGGCCGGGCGGAGCTTTTTTGGCGTTCGCACAGGATTGACAGACGCTTCCCGCCCGGATATAATGTATTTTGGAAGAATAGAATACCGGAGGGGACGCGGATGGCAGCAACGTGCGGCGGGGGGCGGCGTTTCCCAAAGGAACGATGAGACAAGCGAGGGCGCCTATGCTGAAAAAACTGTTTCCCTACATCAAAGACTATGGCAGGGCGGCGCTGCTGGCGCCGCTGCTGGTCATGGCGGAGGCCATCGCGGAGCTGATCCTGCCCCGGCTGATGGCAAACATCATCGACAACGGCATCGACGGGGACGGGGGCTTTCCCTACATCCTCCGGCAGGGCCTCATCATGGTGGGCATCGCCCTGCTGTGCATCGTGGCCGGAACGCTGAGCATGCGCTTTTCCGCCCGGGCCAGCCAGGGCTTCGGCTACAATCTGCGCAAGGCCATGTTCGAGCACACCCAGCGCTTCTCCTTTGCGGACATCGACCGCTTCTCCTCCGGAAGCCTGATCACCCGCCTCACCAATGACGTGAACAACATCCAGAACATGGTAAACATGGGCCTGCGCATGGTGATCCGCGCCCCGGTGATGATGATCTTCGCCCTGATCATGTGCTTCACGATCCACGCCCGGCTGACGCTGGTGCTGGTGGCCGTGATCCCCCTGATGGCGGCGGGGGTCGCTTTCATCATGACGCGGGCGCACAAGCTGTTCGGAACCATGCAGAAGCGCATCGACGGCGTGAACACCGCGGTCCAGGAGAACCTGATCGCCATTCGGGTGGTCAAGGCATTCGTCCGGGAGGACCACGAAAAGCAGAAATTCGGACAGGCCGTCGACGCCCTGCGGGATTCCGCCATCCGGGCCGTCACCACCATTGTGTTCATGCAGCCCATCATGCAGCTCTCATTCAATCTGGCGATGGTGTTCATCCTCTGGTTCGGCGGGCGCTACGTCATGAAAAGCGAGCTGTTCACCGGCGACCTGTACGCTTTCCTCTCCTACATCGGCAACGTGCTCATGAGCGTCATGATGCTGGCTTTCACCCTGCTGCAGGTCACCCGGGCCAGGGCCAGCGCGGACCGCATCGTGGAGGTTCTGGACACCGTGCCGGACATCCGGGACGGGGACGGAGCCGCGAAGCGGGAGCTGCCCGCTCCGGCGGGTCGGGTGGAGTTCCGGGACGTGAGCTTCCGCTACGCCGCCGGAGCCGGGGACGACGTGCTGAGCCATATCGACCTGACCGTAGCGCCGGGACAGTTTGTCGCCGTCATCGGCGGCACCGGCGTGGGCAAAAGCTCCCTGGTGAACCTGATCCCCCGCTTCTACGACGTGACCGGCGGACAGGTCCTGGTGGACGGTCTGGACGTGCGGGACTACCCCGTGGAGGCGCTGCGAGGGCGCATCGGCATGGTGCTGCAAAACAACGTGCTCTTCTCCGGCACCATCCGGGAAAATCTGCTCTGGGGCGACCCGGAGGCCACGGAGGAGCAGCTCATAGAGGCCGCGAAGAACGCCCAGGCATGGGAGTTCATCCAAAAGCTGCCCCAGGGCCTTGACACCTTCATTGAGCAGGGGGGCGTCAACGTCTCCGGCGGGCAGAAGCAGCGGCTGTGCATCGCCCGGGCCATGCTGCGGCGTCCCTCCATCCTGATTCTGGACGACTCCACCTCCGCCGTGGACACCGCCACCGAGGCGGAGATCCGGCGGAGCTTCCGGGAGAACCTCGAGGGCACCACGGTCCTCATCATCGCCCAGCGCATCAGCTCCGTCCGATACGCGGACAAGATCGTAATCCTGGAGGACGACCACGTGGCGGACGAGGGCACCCACGACGAGCTGATGGCCCGCAGCGCCATCTATCAGGAAATCTACGCATCGCAGCAGGAAGGGACGGTGGGCGACTGATGGCAGAGGAAAAGAGACAGCGCTTCAAAGCCGCGGAACCCGCCCGCGGCCCCGGCGGCGGCGGTCCCGGCGCGCGGGGCGGGTTCCAGAAGCCCAAGGACGCCAGGGGGACCATCCGCCGCATCCTGACCTATCTGACCGCCCGGAAGCTGCCGCTGGTGCTGGTGGGCGTGTGCCTGATCGTCAGCACCCTGGCCTCCATCGGCGGGACCTATATGCTCCGGCCCATCTTAAACCGGCTGGTGGAGCCGGGCAGCTTCTCCGACAAGACCGCGTGGCTGGCCTCCCGCTGCGTGATGCTGTTTTTCATCTACCTCAGCGGCAGCGTCGCCACCTATTTGCAGGCCAACATCATGGCCCACGTGGCCCAGAACGCGGCCAACCGGCTCCGCAGGGACCTGTTCGCCGCCCTGGAGCGCCTGCCCCTGCGCTATTTCGACCAGCACACCCACGGGGAGCTCATGAGCCGCTTCACCAACGACGCGGACAACGTCTCCATGGCGATGGAGCAGAGCGTGGTGAATCTGGTCTCCAGCGTGCTGACCTTTGTGGGGCTGGTGGCGGTCATGCTCTACACCGAATGGCGGCTCTTTCTCATCACCGCCCTGACCATCGTGTGCAGCATGATGGCGTTCAAGGTGCTGGGGGGCCGCAGCCGCAAGTACTACCGCAAGCAGCAGGCGGCGCTGGGCCAGGTCAACGGGGAGATCCAGGAGATCATCGAGGGCCTGAAGGTGGTCAAGGCGTTCTCCTACGAGGAGCGCGCCAAGGCGGAGTTCGACGAGCTGAACCGCGCCTACCGGGACGCGGCCACGGACGCCAACTTCTTCTCCGGGGCCATCTTCCCCGTCAGCGCCAACATCAACAACATCGGCTTTGCCGTCACCGCCATTGCGGGCGGCTTCCTCGCCACCCGCGGCTTTGATCTGGGCGGCTTCGCCGTGTTCTTGAACTACAGCCGCCAGGTGGGCCAGCCCATCAGCCAGGTCAGCCAGCAGGTCACGGCCATTCTCTCCGCCCTGGCCGGCGCGGAACGCATCTTCGCCGTCATGGACGCCGAGCCGGAGACGGACGAGGGCAAGGTCACGCTGGAGCAGACGGGCAGGGGCGAGTGGGCCTGGAAAAAGCCCGACGGCACGGCCGTCCCCCTCCGGGGCGACGTGCGCCTGAGCGGGGTGGACTTCTCCTATGTGGAGGGGAAGCCCGTGCTGAAAAACGTGTCCGTCTACGCCAAGCCCGGCCAGAAGATCGCCTTTGTCGGCTCCACCGGCGCGGGCAAGACCACGGTCACGAACCTCATCAACCGCTTCTACGAGATCGAGGGCGGCTCCATCACCTACGACGGCATCGACGTGCGGGACATTTCCAAGGACTCCCTGCGCCACAGCCTGGGGGCGGTTTTGCAGGATACCCACCTGTTCACCGGTACGGTCATGGACAACATCCGCTACGGGCGGCTGGACGCCACGGACGCAGAGTGCATCGCCGCCGCGAAAAGCGCCAACGCCCACTCGTTCATCCGCCGCCTTCCCGACGGCTACCAAACCATGGTCACCGGCGACGGAGCCAACCTCTCCCAGGGCCAGCGCCAGCTCCTGGCCATCGCCAGGGCGGCGGTCGCCAACCCGCCGGTCATGGTGCTGGACGAGGCCACCAGCTCCATCGACACCCGCACCGA
Source organism: Oscillospiraceae bacterium (assembly GCA_017455015.1). GTDB lineage: Bacteria > Bacillota > Clostridia > Oscillospirales > Oscillospiraceae > RGIG7114. Next base: position 5,609 of record JAFTBW010000082.1, read on the forward strand.
GCGGCACATCCAGCAGGGCATGGACACCCTCATGGAGGGGCGGACCGTCTTTGTCATCGCCCACCGGCTGAGTACCGTCCGCAACGCCAACTGCATCGTGGTCATCGAGCACGGCGAGATTCAGGAGAAAGGCACCCACGAGGAGCTGCTGGCGGCAAAGGGCCGGTACTATCTGCTCTACACGGGACAGAACACGCTGGATTGAGCGTTTCCGCAGGAAACGCTGCACACCCTCCGCGTCTGAACGGATGGACCCTATGGAGAAAAAACCGGATATCTTTGACAAAATCATGGGCCTGCCCCTGCTGCGGCTCCTAAAGCCCTTTTACCTGGCGCACAAGGAGAAGCTGCTGTATCTGTTTTTCGGCGGACTGACCACCCTGGTCAGTCTGGTCAGCTTCGCCCTGGCCAACGGCCCCCTGGGGCTGAACGAGCACATTGCCAACGTCCTCTCCTGGGTGCTGGCGGTGCTGTTCGCTTTCGTCACCAACCGGATCTGGGTGTTCGGCGCGGCAGGCGCCGGCCTGCGGGAGCTGTCGGTCCAGATGTGCGCTTTTTTCGGCGGACGGCTTGCCACGCTGGGCTTTGAGGAGCTTATTCTGCTGGCGTTCGTCACATGGCTGCGCTTCCCCGCCCTGCCGGTCAAGGTGGCCGCCCAGGTGGCCGTGGTCATTCTGAATTACGTCATCAGCAAGCGCTTTGTGTTCCGGCAGCGGATGCGGTAGACATCTTTTGAAAGGAACTGTCACGAAATAAATTAGCCAATTATGGCGAAGGATCGATCGCCATAGGCAAGGCGCCGGAGCGCGGCGATACTTTGTGTATCGCAAGTGACGGCAACGAAGCATAGGGCGGTCGAGACAAGCCAGAATGGCTAA
>JAFTBW010000083.1 GCA_017455015.1 Oscillospiraceae bacterium
ACCTCGTAGCCCTCCTCCCGGAGCGCGATGCACGCCTGAGTGCCGGCGTAGTCGAACTCCGCCGCCTGTCCGATGACGATGGGGCCGGAGCCGATGATCATGACCTTTTTGATGTCCGTTCTCTTCATGTTTATATCCTCCGTTTCAGTCAGCGTTTCTCCAAACAGCGTATCCTTGGAACTGTCACATTATAAATTGACCGTTCTGGCTGGCCTAAATCGCCCTGCGCTGCGTTGTCGTCGGTCGCCGGGCCAAAGCCCGCCTCCCTCCTCCGCCTTGCGCAGAACGATTTATCCTGCGCCATAATTGTTCAATTTATTTCGTGACAGTTCCTTGTTTCCCCATGGGAAATCAGACACGCAGGGAGATGGATGGTATTCCGTCTCAGTCGGAATCGCTCTGTGCTATCCGATCCCGATACACCGTCTCTCCGTCCACCACCGTGCGCAGGCAGCGGCCAAAGACCTTCCACCCGGCAAAGGGGGTGGCTCTGCCCAGGGAGAGGAATTCCTCCGGGTCGATCACGTACTCCGCAGCCAGGTCCCAGACGGAGAAATCCGCCCGCTCCCCGGGAGCCAGGGACGACCCCAGGCCGAAGCGCCGGCGCGGGGCGGCGCTGAGCTTGTCCAGCAGCGTCTCCAGGGACAGGACGCCCGGCTTGACCAGATAGGTGTACAGCAGCGGAAAGGCGGTTTCCAGGCCCACGATGCCCATGAGGCTTTTTTCCAGGCCCCGGCTTTTCTCCTCGGCGGAGTGGGGGGCGTGGTCCGTGGCGATCATGTCGATCGTGCCGTCCAGCAGCCCCTCCAGCAGAGCCTCCCGGTCGCTTCGGTCCCGGAGCGGCGGGTTCATCTTGAAGCGGCCGTCCTCCCGGAGCATGGAGTCGTCCAGCAGCAGATAGTGGGGAGCGGTCTCGCAGGTGACGTTTACGCCCTCCCGCTTCGCTGCGCGGATCAGGGCGACGCTCTCCTTGGCGGAGACGTGGCAGACGTGGTAGGCGCAGCCCGTCTCCCTTGCCAGCGCCAGGTCCCGCCGGATGGGGCCCCACTCGCTCTCGGAGCAGATGCCCCGGTGGCCGTGGGCCCGGGCGTAAGCGCCGTCGTGGATATAGCCGCCCCGGAGCAGGGCGTTGTCCTCGCAGTGGGCCGCGATGAGCTTGCCCAGACGGGCTGCCTCCTGCATGGCCTGGCGCATGAGGCTCTCGCTCTGGACGCCTCTGCCGTCGTCGGAGAAGCCGGCCACAAGGGGGGCCAGCGCCTCCATGTCGGACAGCTCCTTCCCCCCTTCGCCTTTCGTGATGGCGGCGTAGGGGACGATGCGGACCAATCCGTCCCTGCGGATCAGGGCAAGCTCCCGCTCCAACGTCTCCGGGGAGTCCGGCACGGGGTTCAGGTTGGGCATGGGGCAGACGGTGGTGTAGCCTCCCCTGGCGGCGGCCAGGGAGCCGGTGCGAACGGTTTCCTTATAAGAAAAACCCGGCTCACGGAAATGCACGTGCACGTCCGTAAAGCCGGGAAAGAAAGCCTTGCCGTCGAGGCTGATCCGGGAATGAACAGCGGACCCGGCGGCGGAGGCGGAAACCACGCAGCCGTCGGTGACATACAGGTCGCGGGGGCAAAGCTGCCCGTTTTCCACGGTCATACCGCCCTGAAACGCCGTTGTCATCCACATTCGCTCCTCTCTGCAGCTCAAATTGCGGAAAGAATACCACAAGCGGCGGCGGAAATCAAGAGCAGGAAAACCGCAGCGGCGGAATCTTGTAGGATTGCACAAGCCGGAGCGGAATTTGAGGCGGCGCAGCTTACGCCTTGCCGCTGACGATCCAGGGGGCGGGCTCGGCGGTCAGGTGGTTTTTGGCGTCCATGCGGGAGACGGCGATCTGGATGGCCTCGATCTCCCCCAGGCCGAAGCGCTCAAAGGTGGCGGGCAGGTTTCCGGCGCAGCGGAAGTCCAGAGTGTAGACGATGATCTCCATGCGGGGGTTCCGGCGGAGCAGGCACTCGATCTCCTGCTCCAGGCTGGCGGAGGCCACGAGGAAAGCCAGCTCCGGCTTGGGGAGGCCGGACAGGGAGTGGTCGTCCACATGGTCGATGATGGAGATGTTGTGGATGCCAAACTTGTTGGCGTTCTCCTCCAGGGTGCGCCGGTCGCTGCGGTCGTACTCCACGGCGATGACGGTGCCCTCCGCGGCCAGGATGGCGCTCTCCACGGCGATGCTGGCCCCGCCGACCACGACCACAGTGTCCCCCAGGGACAGGTGCATCTTGTTCAGGATGACGGCGCGGATCTCGCTGCCCACATAGCGGATGGAGCCGGTGGAGAAGTTGGAATTGTCCATGCCCACCTTGGCGGTGGAGCGGGCGTTGGGGTTTAAGATGATCATGCCGGCGGAGGCGTTGATGCCCCGGTCGATCATCTGCTTGACCGGCTTGTGGAGGATGGGGCCGGAGGGCTCGCTGCCCTCGTTGTACCAGACCTCGCACTCGCCCAGGCCGGCATCCCACATCCGGTAGAAGATGTCGTCATGTCCCACGTCGGTGAACACCAGGACGGAGGAGTGGGACTCCACCGTGGGGATCAGGTTTTTGTTCTTGCGGGTGATGTCCAGGATCTTGATTTTCTCCAGGTCCACCGGCACGCTCTGGGCAAAATACTCCAGCCAGGCCAGGATATGGGTGTTTCCAAACATTCTCTCTTCCATGGCGCTTCCTCCCTGCCCCGGTCGGCGGGGCGATGTTTTGACTATGGAACTGTCCCGTAATAACTTAGGGAAACGCTGAATAAATCCCCACGCACGCTTGACGGCAAATTTTGCGCCCGCCTGCGTTGCAAAAACCTTGAAATACACAAAGTATTCCTGCGGTTTTTGCGTCTTGGCGGACACAA
>JAFTBW010000084.1 GCA_017455015.1 Oscillospiraceae bacterium
AGGTGGACGGCGCAGCGGGGACGCTGCGGGTCAGGGCATGATGCAAAACGAATTCGGCGCAAAGCTGGACCGGGCGGGCTATGCGCCCAGCATTATGCAGCGGGAGCGCTGCGGCTGCGCCCTGTGCGGGCGGGAGTTCGGGGCAAAGATGGACCGGCACGAACCATGGGGCGGACTGGCCAATCGGCGCAAGAGCATGGAGCTGGGGCTGTGGGTGAGCCTCTGCCATTTCGGCTGCCACGAGGGGCCGGGGAGCGTCCACGACGACCCGGCGAAAAACCGGGAGCTGCGGCGGCAGGTGCAGGCCCAGGCCATGTGCGTCTACGGCTGGGACCTGGACGAGTGGCGGCGGCGCTTTGGGAAAAGCGAACTGGCGGAGGAGGACAAGCCCTGGCTGGTGGGGCTGCCTGGAGTGCCGGGGCCGGAGGACCGGGCGGGGGCGCGGCTGTCGGTTCGGGCGGCTGTTGCGCTGGAGGGATTCGCCGTGGAGGACGGGCCTGAGCTGCCATTTTAAGCTGCCGGCGCGTCGAGGACGCCGCGCCCTACAGGAGAAGGGGGATGAGAAAGAGATGCCGATCTGCGGCGGCCTCCCCCCCGGTGGGGTCGGACCTCTCCTGCCGCTTTGCGGCACCCTCCCCAGAGGGGAGGGAAGGACGGGGGCGGCGGATGGAAGAAGAATAACGAAAGGAGAAAACTGAAATGGATTATCAAAAGGACCATGAAAAAATCCGGGAATACGCCAAGGCGCTGAGACAGTGCCAGAACTCGACGACGAGAGGGGACTGCGTGGGCTGCCCGTATTACGACGACGACGCCTGTGACAGCGTGTCCATGGATGTGGCGGCGGACGTGATCGAGGCGCTGCTGCGGGAGAAGGGGCACGAGCAGAAACGGTGGGTGCCCGTGACGGAGCGGAAGCCGGAGGACGGGGAGAGCGTTCTGATCTACTGCGTCACGGAGGGGATCCGCTGGCAGGTCGTCGGGTACTACTGGGAATCGGAGGGCCTGTGGTACAGCGACGAGGGCGAACACCTGAGCGACGTGCAGGCATGGCGGGAGCTGCCGGAGTATCCCGCAGAGGACGGAGAGGCCGAGCAGGAACCGGAGACCGAGGGAACGGAGGGCGCGCCGGATGCGGAACTGGCTGAACGGCTGCGGAAAGCGGCCGAGGATGTGCGGCTGGGCGTTGTCGGGCCTGGCGTTCGGGCGCTGCTGCTGGAAGCAGCGGAGGCAGTCCAGGGGCGGAAGGAGGCCTGACCGTGAGACTGCGGAAATTTGCGAAGCTGGTGCGCAAGAACGGCTGGCTGCGGCTGATCCGCGCCGGGGGCAGTATCTGGTTGGGCACCGGCGCGGCGGTCTATCGCGCTACGAGGCTGCCGGAGAGCGTGGACGAGCTGACGATTCTGACCATCCTGGACTTCTCCGAAAAGGAGGCAGCGGGAATCCAGGTGACAGAAGCGGACTGTGAGCTGGGCGACGTATATGGAATGGATCTGCGGGACGCCGCACGCAACACCATGACGGAGACGCTGACGATGCTGGCGACACCGAGGGGTATCCGGGCAAATGCGCTGCTCTTTGGCGGGCGGGAGCTGATCTTCTATGCGGAGAATCTTCTGGAGCCGCTGGATGACCTGATCCGGGACCACGGGGAATACATCCGCCGGGTGGTGCGTGCCAAGGCGGACGGGGAGGGGTACATCGTGATTTACGACGGCCTGGAGGTCGTGGCGGCGCTGACGCCGCTGGAGATCTGCACGGAGGAATATGTCACGGCGCTGAACGACTTCGCGGCGCTATGCACGGAGCAGCTGTACAAGCAGGGGGGTACGCCATGACGGAGCAGGAGCGGGAAGCCTGGATGGACCGGGTGGACCGGGTTTATCGGGGCTGCGTGGCGGCCGTGGCGGTGATTGGGCTGGCCTTTCTCCTGGCGGCCTGTATTGCGGCGTGAGATGGAAGCAACAACGATCTGCTGTTCCGGGTGCCGGGACAGCCAGGAAGAAGCCCCGCTGCGCGGGCGGAAGATGCTGCGCTGCATGGCCGAGGACGCGGGGGAACGCAAGGGACGGACGGTGCTGGTCTATGGAGAGATGTGGGACAAGCCCCCGGAGAGTCCCGCGCCGATCTGGTGCCCGCGACGAACAGAAAAGAAATATCCCTGAGCCGCAGCACCGGTTCAGGGATGGGGAAACCAACTGTGGAAAGGAGGCCTCCGCAGACATGATAGCATGACTGCGGAGAAAATACAATGGATTTTTTGGGAGAGGCTGTAAAAAAGATCGAGGCGCAGCAGCCGAAGACACCTGACGCCGTGTGGGGCGTTGGCGAGCAGCTGAAAGACATCCTGCGGGGTGAGCCGGGGCTGGCGGAGATTGTATGCCAAGACCTGGACAACAAGGCGCTGAGCCTGGCGGAATGCGAGCGGAAGATCAAGGCGCTGGCGGACAAGAAGCGGAAGAAGGGAGCCAGCGTCGTGTGCGTGACGCCGATGGAGGCGGAGGAAGTGATCCGGGCGTTTTATGGGCTGCCGAAGCGGGGTCGGACCTCTCCTGCCGCCCTATTGGGCGGCACCCTCCCCGCCAGCGGGGAGGGAAGGACGGGGGGCACGGTTGGCTCCCCTGCCGGGGAAGGGAAGGGAGTGATCAATCTTGCCGATTTCTTCTGAGCTGATTTCTTCGGTGCCGTGGACGGCGCCGGAGGGACTGATCGAACACGTTTGTATGGCCGGACACCTGGGGACGGGTGGAATCGTGATCTCCGCGTGCTGGGTGGAGGACTACGGTATAGACGCAATGGTGAGCGGGAGTGCGAAAAAGGTCCAGGCCGTGCGGTGCCGGTGCTCTGCGTGCGGGACGGAGTTTTTGCAGCCCTACGTCGCGCCGGACGTGAGCCGGTACGGCGCGGCGAAAAGGCATAAGTTTGGATACATAGCGGAGTACGACGGAGGGGACGCCTGTGTTGTGTATCCGGGGGATAAAACCAGGTGCCCGTACTGTGAGACGGAGGCGATTGTTGTCAAGGCCGCGGACTGCGGGCGCGGGTGGAAGGAGACGGACAGCTACAAAATCATGAGCGCGTGCCTGGCCGGGGAAGCGGACGAGCACGGCAAGCGTCCGCTGGTGCTGATCTGCTGGCACATCAGCCGGCAGACGAACCGGGAGGGAAACACGCGCTATAGCGCCGAGGCGTGGGACGCCTACGCCTTTGCCGGGCGGAAGGCGGCAAAGCTGACGGGGAGCCGCCAAATGTACACGGCTGGCGGCTATAAGATAGTCCCAAAAGAGCGATGGGACGCGCCGCAACGCTGGACCTGCGACTGGGATACGGCGGACGAGATCTACGGGCTGACGCCGGAGATGGTCGCGGCCAGCGAGGCGGAAAACAGCAAGCTTGATTTGTACATGCGCAAGCCGGAAAGCGATGCCGGAGACGGGACGCGGTATCCGGTGATCTATCTCCGGCTGTGGCAGACACATCCGCAAGCGGAGAATCTCGTGGTGCAGGGCGCAGCGCGCATCCTCGACGGACTGGTCAAGGAACACACGAAGACTGCGGACTGGAGAGGAAACAGCAAGGGGAAGATGCGCATCCCGGAGATCAACTGGGCGGAGAAGCGTCCGGCGCAGATGCTGCACCTGACAAAGGACGAGTGGCGGGGACTGCGGGACATGGGCGCGGACTGCTTCGCCTGGGAAATCTACATCCGTGCGAAGCAGGCCGGGGACGTGCTGCGAATCCCAGAGGACGTGGAGGCGCTGCGGCGCTATGGGCAATCAGATGTCCAGCGGCTGATCGGGATGGCACCGCTGGGAAAGTGCCTGCGGTATCTCCTGCGGCAGC
>JAFTBW010000085.1 GCA_017455015.1 Oscillospiraceae bacterium
CCCTTGTCCTCCCGCAGATCGTCCAGCCAGAGCATCCGATGCATGAAACCTCCCCCTTTCCGGTACTGTCTGTATGACGGACAGTGTGCGGCTTTTGTTCCAGCTTACGCCATGGCAGCCCGGAATGTCAACGCTTTTTCCGGCGTTTTGCCTCCCTCTTAGAGGGAGGTGTCGCGGCGCGTCTCCCGCAAGCGCCGTGACGGAGGGAGTTTCTCCGGACTGTCGCTCCCTCTTGCGCCCGGGCAGGGGAGGGGCTATAATAAGGCAAAAAAGCAGGAAAGGAAGACCCCTCAGCCCGGCAGCCTGCCGGGCAGCTCCCCTTTCAGGGGAGCCGGGACGGAAAGACCATGCCGAACATCATCGAAATCACGGATTTTGCCGCCCCGGAGCTGGACGTGTACGCCCGGCTCACGGAAAACCAGCTGGTGAACCGGGCCGACCCGGCAAACGGCCTCTTCATCGCCGAGAGCCCCAACGTGATCCTCCGGGCCCTGGACGGGGGCTGGGAGCCGGTGTCGCTCTTAATGGAGCGCAGGCACATCGAGGGCCAGGCCCGGGAGGTGGTGGAGCGCTGCGGGGACATCCCCCTCTACACGGCGCCCCTGCCGGTGCTGACGGAGCTCACCGGCTTCCCGCTGACCCGGGGGGTCCTCTGCGCCATGCGCCGCCGCCCCATGCCGGGAGCGGAGGAGATCTGCCGCGGCGCCAAGCGCGTCACCGTGCTGGAGAACATCATGAACCCCACAAACCTGGGAGCTATCTTCCGCTCCGCCGCGGCCCTGGGCATGGACGCCGTGCTGCTGACCCCCGCCTGCTGCGACCCCTTGTACCGCCGCTGCGTGCGCGTCAGCATGGGGACGGTCTTCCAGGTTCCCTGGGCTTACCTGGGGGACAGTGTGAACGACTGGCCGGAGCCGGGGATGACGCGGCTGCGCGCCTGGGGCTTTCGCACGGCGGCCATGGCCCTGCGGGAGGACTCCGTCTCCGTGGACGACTCGGCCCTGATGGCGGAGGAGAAGCTGGCCATCGTTCTGGGCACCGAGGGGGACGGGCTGGGCAGCGACACCATTGCCGATTGCGACTACACCGTGCGCATCCCCATGAGCCATGGGGTGGATTCTCTGAACGTGGCGGCGGCCAGCGCCGTGGCCTTCTGGCAGCTGGGGAGGCGGCCATGAGCGTCTGGTACCCGGTTTTTTATCCGGCCTTCCGCTGCAGGGCGGAGGCGTGCCGGCACAGCTGCTGCCGGGGCTGGGAGATCGACGTGGACGAGGGGAGCGCCGCTCTCTACCGGGAGATGCCCGGGGCGCTGGGGGACGCCCTCCGCGCTGCGCTGTTTGAAGACGGGGAGGGCTGGCACTTCCGCCTGGACACGGAGGAGCGCTGCCCCTTCCTGCAGCCGGACGGGCTCTGTCGCCTGATCCGGGAGCTGGGGGAGGAGGCCCTCTGCGACATCTGCGCCCTGCATCCCCGCTTTTTCCAGGAGATCGGGGAGGACGAGCTCTGGGGCCTGGGCCTCAGCTGCGAGGCGGTCACCACCCTGCTGCTGGAGCGGGACGCGCTGCGCTTTCGCTGTGACGAGACCGGGGAGGAGACGGACTTTCCCGGCCTGCTGCGCCGCCTGGGGATCTCGCTGCCGCCGGCCCTGCTGCGCTTTGCGCCCCGGCCGGACGAGGGGCGCCGACAAGAGCTGCTGCGCCGCTTCCGTGCCGCGGAGCCCATCGACGAGGCCTGGCCCCGGGAGCTGGACGCCCTGGAAGCCGCGCCCCTGCCCGGATCGGTGGACGCAGCGCAATATCAGCGGGTCTATGAGTACCTCTTTTTCCGGCAGATCGAACGGATGGAGGACTGGGGCGCGGCGGCGGTGGCCGACTACGCCGCGGCCATGACGGAGCTTCTGGCCCTCTGGGACGCGCAGGCTCAGGACACGGCGGGGCACCTCCGCCGCCTCTCGGAGCAGATCGAGTACAGCACGGAGAACGTGGAGAGAGTTTTGAGATTTGAGAATTGAGTTTTGATGAGACGGGAGATGCGCAATGCGAGCCGGTGACGTCAGTCACCGGCTCGCAATGACATCGCAGGGGAGGGGCTCGCCCCTCCCGTTTTTTTGCCCCTGCGGGGACGGGGAAACGGATTGCCGCGCCAAACCCCTCCGTCACCGGCGCGTGCGCCGCCTTGCCTCCCCTTTCAGGGGAGGCAAGGCGGCACCGGCTCGCAATGACATCGTAGGGGCTGGCGCCCTCGACAGCCTGTATGTCGGACACAGGCGAGGGTCGGACAG
>JAFTBW010000086.1 GCA_017455015.1 Oscillospiraceae bacterium
ACCCACCGCTTCGCGGTCCCCCTACCTAAAAAGGGGCCCCGGCGGGGCCCAGCGCAGCGGGCCCGCTGGGGAAGAGGACGAAGGAGCCGAGGGATATGAAGCTTGCGCCGCAAGGCGGAAGCGGAATGGACGAGGCTTCTTCTGACGCGGGGGAGGGAAAAAGCGGAAAAAATTACTTCCGGGCGTATTCCAGCACCAGCTCCGCGATGCGCTCCGTGGCGTCGGGTACGCCGCAGCGCCGGGCGGCCCGGCCCATCTCCGCGAGGCGGCTTTTGTCCGAGAGCAGCTCCCCTGCCTCCCGGTACAGCCCGGCGGCGTCGAACTGCCCCTCCAACAGCACCTTGGAAGCGCCCTCGTCCGCCATGAGCCGGGCGTTTTTCTCCTGCTGATGGCCGGTGACGTTGGGAGAGGGCACCAGCAGCGAGGCTTTGCCCAGGGCGGAGAGCTCCCCGAGGGTGGAGGCCCCGCTGCGGCACATGACCAGGTCCGCCGCCGCCATCCACAGGGGCATATCGTAGATGTATTCCCGCAGCTCCGCGCGCCGGCGCATCTCGGGTGCGCCGCAGGCCGCCAGAAGTCCGGCGTAGTAGCGCTTTCCGGCGGCGTGGACCAGGGTGAAGTCCCGCTTGGACTCCAATATTCGGACGAATTCCGGCATCAGGCCGTTGATGTGGCCGCTGCCCAGGCTGCCCCAGACGCTCAGCAGCAGCTTCCGGTCCTCCGGAATCCCCAGCCGTTTCCGCGCCGCGGCCCGATCCAGGGTCAGAAACTCGGTCCGCACCGGCGTGCCGGTGTAAAGGACATTGGCGTTCTTCGGGTAGTTTTCCACCGCCCGCTCGAAGCCCACCAGCACCGCGTCCACGGTCCTCGCCAGCATCCGGGTGGTCAGGCCCGGGGCGGCGTTCGATTCGTGGACCAGGGTGGGGATCCCCAGGGCGTGGGCTGCGCGCAGGGCGGGATAGCAGACGTAACCGCCGGTACCCACCGCCGCGTCCGGCCGGAACTCCTCGATGATCCTCCGGGCCTCCCCCAGGCTCCCGGCCAGCAGGCGCGCCGAGCGCAGGTTGTGCCGGATGCCGGACAGGGACACGGAGCGGCTCATATTGTCGATGCGCACGGTGCGGATCGGGTAGCCCTCCCGCGGCACCAGCTCCGTCTCCATCCGCCCCTCGGCCCCCACGAACAGAAATTCTGCGCCGCCGTCTTTCTCCCGGAGCCTGCCCGCGATTCCCACGGCCGGGTTGATGTGCCCCGCCGTGCCGCCGCAGGCGAACAGATATCTCATGCTTCCACGCTCCTCTCTCTCCCCCGCCGCCGCTTCTCCGAAAACAGCTTTTTCTCCGGGATGTCCCGGGAGATGGACAGGATGATGCCCATTTCCGCCAGTTGCAGCCACAGCGCCGTTCCGCCGTAGGAGAAAAACGGCAGGGAGATGCCCGTACAGGGCAGCAGATTGGTGACCACGCCCACGTTCAAAATCACCTGAAAGGCCAAAAGGGCGGTGATGCCGCTGCACACCAGAAAGCTGTAGCGTTCCCGGCAGTGCAGCGCCAGATAAAAGCCCCTGGCGATCAGCAGGGCGAACAGGATCAGGATCAGCACCGCCCCGATGAAGCCAAGCTCCTCGCAGACCACCGCGAAGATAAAATCGTTGTGCTCCTCCGGGAGGTACAGGTACTTCTGGCGGCTGTTGCCCAGCCCCAGGCCCGTGAGCCCGCCGCTGCCGATGGCGTAGAGGGACTGGACGATCTGATAGCCGGTGTCCGAGGTGTCCGAAAAAGGGTCCAGCCAGGCGGAGATGCGCCGGGAGGAGTATTCCAGCACCCGGACCGCGAAAAAGCCGCCCAAAGCCACGCCCCCGCCCCCCAGCAGGAACCAGAAAAGCCGGGTGCCGCCGATGAACATCATGACCGCCGTCAGCAGCAGAATGATGATGGAGGCGGAGAGGTGGGGCTCCAGCACCAGCAGGCCCACGATCACCGCCGCCACGGCCCCGAAGGGCAGCACGCCCCAGCGGAAGGTCTTCATATCCCGGCCGTAGCGGCAGATCAGCCAGGCGTCGAAGAGGATCACCGCCGCCTTTGCGATCTCCGAGGGCTGGAACGTGATGCCGCCGATCTGGAACCAGCGGCGCGCGCCGTTGGCCTCCACGCCGCCCAGCTTGACCAGCACCAGCATCACCACGGAAAAGGCCATGAGGGGCAGGGCCATCCGGCGGTAAAAGCCGATGGGAAAGCGGGAGGCCGCCAGCATGATCGCCACGCCGGTGACGGCGAAGACGAGCTGCCGGGAGAAGTAATAGGTGGCGGAGTGGCGGGTGGCCTCGCTGTAATAGGCCCGGGCGAAGCTGGCCGAGAGCACCATGATGACGCCGACGGTCAGCAGCAGCACCGTCAGCAGGAAGAACGGAAGATCCATGCTCCCGTGCCGGCGTCCGCTCCCCTCCTCCGCCGCGTCCGTAATGCGGGCCTGGGAATAGTCCATAATACCTCCCGTTAAAAACGAGCCTGCACGCCCATGAACGAGATCACCGCGAACAGGGCGGACACAAAGGTGAACAGGCAGAACAGCTCTTTCTCCTTCCACTTCTTTCCCGTCCAGCCGCCCATCTCCAGATGGTGGTGGAAGGGCGACATGCGGAACACCCGCTTGCCGTGGGTCAGCTTGAAGTAGCCGACCTGGATGATGACCGACAGGGTCTCCCACAGAAACACGATGCCCAGCGTCACCAGAATGAGGGGGATGTCATAGGCAAAGGCCGTCGCCACCACCGCGCCGCCCAGAAACAGGCTGCCGGTGTCGCCCATGAACACCTTTGCCGGGTTGAAGTTCCAGGCCAGAAAGCCCAGCAGCGCCCCGGTGAGGGCGGCGGAGAAGATGCCCAGCCCCAGATACCTCCGCCCCCAGAAAAAGCAGAGGGCGGTGTAGAACACGAACACCGGCAGACTGGTCCCCGTGGCAAGGCCGTCCACGCCGTCCGTGAGGTTCACGGCGTTCACAGTGCCCACGATGATGAAAGCCGCGCAGACCACGTACACCACCTCGTTCACCGGGATCACCCGGTTCCAGAAGGGGATGAACACGTCGATGCAGTGGGGTCTTGCGCTGGCGTGGAGCAGTCCGAACAGCCGCAGCAGGTAGATGAAGGCCACCGCCACCGCAAGCTGCAGCAGAAACTTCTGCCGGGCGGTGAGGCCCAGGTTCTGCTTGTGCTTCAGCTTTTCAAAGTCGTCCAAAAAACCGATGGCGCCGTAGATCAGGGCAAAAATGAGGACGAACACGTGGCCCCAGTCCCCGCTCCGGGTCAGGGGCCAGCCCAAGGCCAGCACCGCCACGGTCACGGCCAGAATGAACATGATGCCGCCCATGGTGGGGGTTCCCGCCTTGCTCTGATGCCAGGTGGGGCCCACCTCCCGGATGGACTGGCCGGCCTTGATCTTCCGCAGGAAGGGCACCAGAAACATGCCGATCCCCGCGCTCAGCACCAGCCCGATCAGAAACGCCAGAATGATCTGTGTGGTCATAGGTCTTTCCTTCTCTCCCGTATCTTGCGCACGATCTCCCGCTCGTCCATGGGATACTTTACATGATTGATCTCCTGATAGGTCTCGTGGCCCTTGCCCGCCAGCACGATCACGTCCCCGGGCTCATGGTGCTCCAGGGCCCAGGCGATGGCCTCCCGCCGGTCCGGGATGACCGCATAACGGCTCTCCGGGACGGTGACACCCGCGACAATCTCCCGGATGATGTCCCCGGGGTCCTCCGTCCTGGGGTTATCCGAGGTGATGACCGCGAAATCGGACAGCTCGGTTCCGATTTTGCCCATGATGGGGCGTTTTTTCCGGTCGCGGTCCCCGCCGCAGCCGAACAGGGCCACGACTCTGCCCTGCGCGCTCTCCCGCACGGTGCGCAGCACGTTCTCCAGGGCGTCCGGGGTGTGGGCGTAGTCGATGAGCACCGTGTAATCCGGCGCGGTGGGAACCGGCTCCACCCGGCCTCTGACCCCCCGTGCTGTCGCCAGGGACGCCGCGGCCCGGTCCTGGGGGATGCCCAGGAGACCTGCGCAGGCCAGCACGCCCAGGGCGTTGTAGACCGAAAAGCGGCCGGGGATGCCCAGGTTCACCTCCGCGGTCTCGCCGCCGCGCACGGCGCGGAAGGATACCCGGTCCGGGAAGAGCCGGATGTCCGTCCCCCGCAGCTCCGCCGCCGGGGAGGCGATGCCGAAGCCGGTCATGGGGCAGCCGCCCCGATCCAGATAATATCCCGCCCACGCATCGTCCAGGTTCAGCGCCGCTTTGGCGCACAGGGGGAAGAACCGGGCCTTGGCCGCGGCGTAGGCTTCCATGGTGCCGTGGTAGTCCAGATGGTCCTGGGTCAGGTTGGTGAACACCCCGGCGGCGAAGCGGAAACCCGCCACCCGGTACTGATCCAGGGCGTGGGAGGAGACCTCCATGACCGCATGGGTGCAGCCCTCGTCCGCCATCTCCCGAAAGAGCTTTTGCAGCACGTAGCTCTCCGGGGTGGTGCGCTCCGAGGGGATTTCCCGGTCGCCGATCAGATTGCCGTTGGTGCCGATCAGGCCGACCTTTGCCCCCAGTGTATCCTCCAGCACGTGTTTGAGCAGCAGCGTGGAGGTGGTTTTGCCGTTGGTCCCCGTGACCCCGATCACAGCCATTCGGGAGGCGGGGTCGCCGAAGTAGTTCCGGGAGGCGACGGCCAGGGCCAGACGGCTGTCTCCGGTCAGGATGTACGGAGCTTTTTCCCCGGGGGCGTCCTCGCACAGCACCGCCGCCGCGCCCTTTTCCAGGGCCATGGGGATATAGCGGTGCCCGTCCGTCTCAAAGCCCCGGACCGCCACGAACAGGTCCCCGGGCTTTGTGGAGCGGGAATCGTAGCTGACGTCCCCGATCTCCGTATCCAGATTAGCATGTATGGCAGTAACGGGAATGTCCCGCAGCAGTTCTCTCAGTTTCATAGCTCTCAGTCTCCATTCTACACAATGCGAGGATGGCTTTCCGCTTATTCCCTCCCCCTCCGGGGGAGGGTGGCACGGAGCGAAGCGACGTGACGGGTGAGGGGCGTGGCGAAAGGTTGGAAGTGCGGAGGTAGATGGCCTCACCCACCACCTTTTTATCCTTCCCCCTCCGGGGGAAGGTGGCAGCCGCCGTCTCACGCAAGGCGGCTGACGGATGAGGGGCGTGGCGAAAGGTTGGAAGTGCGGAGGTAGATGGCCTCACCCACCACCGGCCCGCTGGGCCGGCGGTCCCCCCTCCCCCTGATGGGGGAGGGAGAAAGCGGAATTGTAATTAAAATTGGGCGTTGGTGCTCTCGTCGTTGCTCAGCAGCGACACCTTGACCACAGTGCCGTGGTCCACCGGCGTGCCCGGCGGGATGCTCTGCGCGCTGATGAGCACCGTCTCCGCGTCGGTAATGTAGTAGTCCGTACACAGGTACAGCGCCAGATAGCCCAGCCGCTGCCGTGCGATGTCGTAGGGCAGATTTGTCAGATCCGGCATTTCCTCCTTTTCCCGGCTCGGCTCGCTGCCCAGATACAGGATCACCTCGCTCTTTGCCGCTACCACGCTGCCCTGGGCGGGGAGTTGGGCGGTGACGGCGTCCCCGTCGCCGATGGTCCGCCAGGAGAGGTTTCGGTCCGTGAGGGAGCTTTTTGCCCGCTCGAGGCTCAGTCCCGTGACGTTGGGCACGGTCCGGTCCATGTTCTCCCGCTCCTGCTGGGTGTACTGGGGCTCCACCCCCAGATAGGGCAGGATGTCCGCCAGCATCTTTCCCACCGTGGGCGCGCCCATGGCCCCGCCGGACACCGCCACGCCGCAGGCCGGGTCCGGGTCGTCGATCAGGGCCAGCAGCACGATCTTCGGATCGTCCGCCGGGGCCACGCCGATGAAGGAGACGATGTACTCCTTTTCCCCCGTGGACGCCTCGCGGACCGTATCGGTGGAGGTTCCGGTCTTGCCGCCGATGCGGTAGCCCGCCACATAGGCGTTTTTCCCGGTCCCCTCCTTCATGTCCCCCACCACGGCCTCCAGCATCTGGCGCATCACGGCGCTGGTCTCCTCGCTGACGACCTGCCGGATCACCTGGGGGGTAAAGCTCTGCCGCAGGACCCCATCCTGGCCCGACACGGAACGGACCAGGGTGGGCTGCATGAGGTATCCCCCGTTCACCACGGCGGACATGGCCCGCACAAGCTGCAGGGGGGAGATGTTAAAGGTCTGGCCGAAGGAGGCGGCGGCAAGCTGGGTCTGGTTGTAGGGGTCGCAGAACAGCTCCTTATCCCACCAGAGAGAGCCCGCCTCGCCGCTCAGGCCGATGCCCGTGGGCTCGTTGAGACCGAAGGCGTCCACATACTCGTAGAATTTTTCCGCGCCCACCATCTGGGCGATCTGCATCAGCGCCACGTTGCAGGAGTGCTGCAGGCACTGGGTCAGGGTCTGCATCCCGTGGCCGGCGCGCTTCCAGCAATGGCGGCCCTCCCCCCGGTCCCCGGGGACGGCGAACACGCCGCCGCAGTACAGGCTGGTGTCTTTCGTCACCACGCCCTCCTCCAGAGCCATGGCGATGGTCAGGGGCTTGAAGGTGGAGCCGGGCTCGTACATGTCCTCCACGGCCTTGTCGTGCCACTGGGCCTGCTGGGCCTGGGCGAGATGGGATGCGCGCGCCTCCGGGTCGGCGATGGCGTCCAGCTCCCGTTGGACGGAGGGGCTGACGGCCTGGTAGTTGTTCAGGTCAAAGTTGTCCAAGGAGGCCAGGGCGAGGATCTCCCCGGTGTTGGGGTCCATGGCGATGGCGGCTGCCCCGCCCCTGGCCCCGTAGTCCTCCACCGCCTGGCGGAGGTGCTTTTCCACGTAATACTGGATGTTGGCGTCGATGGTCAGGGTCACGTCGCAGCCGTTCTCCGCGTCGTAGTAGTCCTCGTATTTGGTGTAGAGCATATCCGTGCCGTAGGCGTTCTTGGCCCGGACGATGCGCCCGGCGCGGCCCGCCAGCACGCCGTCCATGGCAAGCTCCATGCCCGTGAGGCCGGAATTCTCCGTCCCCACAAAGCCGATCACATGGCTGGCAAGGCTGCTCTTGGGGTAGTAGCGCTTGGAGTCCAGCTCGATCTTGACGCCCTTGAGGCCGTTTTCGTTTTTGAACGCGCGCACCCGGTCGGAGAGCTCCTGCTCCACCTTTCTGGCCACGGTTTTGTACCAGGACTTCGTGTCCTCCGTCATGGCGAGGACGCGGTCATAGTCCACGCCGAGGATCTCCGACAGCCCGGAGGCGATCAGTTCGGGGTCCTCGCCGTACATCCGGATCTCCGCCGGGGAGATGTAGATGGTGTCCACCGTGGCGCTCATGGCCAAAATCACGCCGTTCCGGTCGTAGATGGCCCCGCGCCCGGAGTCGATGGCGGTCTCCCGGACCTGCTGCTCGATGGCGGCGGATTCCAGCTCGCTGTGCCGGAGGATCTGCAGCTCATAGAGCTTTGCCGCCAGGACAATAAACGCAGCGACGCCGCACACGATAAGCAGGATCAGTGTGCGGCTGCGCATGGATCTGGTGGGCGGCCGGTCTGACCAGCCGGCAAAGGTTTTATCCCGCATAGACAGCCTCCCGGAACGGAATCTGAGAGCCTGTTTCATATCTCTTCGCGCACGTCTTTCCGGCGGATTTTTCCGCCATTCTTCGTTGCCGGGCCTTGCGATACACAAAGTATCGCTGCGGTTTCGCGCCTCGACTGGCGAAAAAACCGCTCGGAAATCCGCACACGCCGAGATATTAAACAGGCTCTGATACGGAGCGGCGCATGGGTGCATGCCCGTCCGCGGAGCTTCTGTTCCCAGCTTATTCGTCCCGGAAGGGCAAATATGCCGCCAGCCCGGAGAGAAAGTCGCCGAGGCGGTCGGTAAAGCTGTCGCCCGTCTCCCGGGCGATCACCACGGCTCTGTCCGGCGGAGAGGTGTCGATATACGCGGTCTGGTCCGGCAGCGGCTCCCGCATCCCCAGGGTATCCCTGGCGTAAGCCTCCAGCGCGGGGATGTCAAAAGCCTGCTCGTGGGCGATGCGCAGCCGGGTCTGTTCCTCCCGCAGCTCTTTGATCTCCGCCTGGAGCTCCAGATTCTCCGACGAGCGGGGGAAAAGCCCCGCCTGGGCGATGATGGCGACGACCAGGATGAACGCCGCGAACAGGCCGCCGATCACGGTGAAGGGCGCAATGCCCTGCCGGAGTGCGGCGGGTGCGGCGGCGTCTGCCGTCGTCTCGGGGGTACAGGCTTCCTCCGTGCGCTCCGGAGCGTAGAGCTCCGTCCCGTCATACCCGTCCGCAACGTTGTCGAACGCCGTTTTTCTTCTGAAAAGACTTCCGGCTGCCATGGCCGCGGCCCCCTTTCTTCCGTGTCGCGCGCAAATGCATTTGCGCGCAGGAGAGATACATAATTTTCAATTCCGAATCAGACCCGCTCCGCCACGCGCAGCACCGCGCTGCGGGCGCGGGGATTGGCCTCCACTTCCGCCTCGGAGGGGAAAACGGGCTTTCTGCCCACGGTTTTCAGGGTGGGACGGAAGCCGCAGACGCACACCGGGAACTCCGGCGGGCAGGTGCAGCCATTCTCCCGGGCGGCGATGGCGTTTTTCACGATCCGGCTCTCCAGGGAGTGGAAGCAGACCACCGCCAGCCTCCCGCCGGGACGCAGGCGGTCCGCCGCCTCCTCCATCAGTTGGCTGACGGCCCCCAGCTCGTCGTTCACGGCGATGCGGATTGCCTGAAAGCTGCGCTTGGCCGGGTGCTGCTTCTCCCGCCTTCCCGCCGCCGGCATGGCGTCGCGGATCACCTCCGCCAGCTCCAGCGTGGTGTCGATGGGGGCCTGCTCCCGCCGGCGCACGATGGCGGCGGCGATGCGGGGGGCGTAGCGCTCCTCCCCGTAGGAATACAAAATCTGCCGCAGCCGCTCCTCCGGCCACTTGTTCACCACAAACCAGGCGGTCAGGCTCTCGCTGACGTCCATGCGCATGTCCAGCGGCGCGTCCGCCATATAGGAGAAGCCCCGCTCCGGGTCGTCCAGTTGCGGGGAGGACACGCCCAGGTCAAAGAGCATCCCGTCCGCTTTCTCCACGCCCTGCTCGTCCAGGATCATGGACAGGTCCCGGAAATTTCCGTGGACAAGGGTGACCCGGTCCCGGTACTCCGCCAGCCGCTCCCCCGCCGCCTCAATGGCCCGCCGGTCCCGGTCGATGGCGATGAGCCTGCCGCCCCGGTCAAGCCGCCGGGCGATCTCCAGGGAGTGGCCCCCCATGCCCAGGGTGCCGTCCACATAGACGCCGTCCGGCCGGATGTTCAAGGCTTCCACGCACTCGCGCAGGAGTACGGAGGTATGCGATAGCTTGTCCATGTTTCTCTTTCCTCCGTTCTGCGCCATTTCAATTTCTTCCGCTTTTTCCCTCCCCGCGTCAGAAGAAGCCTCGTCCATTCCGCTTCCGCCTTGCGGCGCAAGCTTCATATCCCTCGGCTCCTTCTTCCTCTTCCCCAGCGGGCCCGCTGCGCTGGGCCCCGCCGGGGACCCCTTTTCGGGAGGGGGGACCGCCGGCCCAACGGGCCGGTGGTGGGTGAGGCCATCCACCTCCGCACTACCGGCGTCGCA
>JAFTBW010000087.1 GCA_017455015.1 Oscillospiraceae bacterium
AAAAAAAGATGCCCCAGTGCGCTCACTGGGGCGGATGAGGGGAAGACCGGCGGCGCAGTTCCGGTTATCCCCTCATCCGTCACCGGCGCAATCGCCGGCGACACCTTCCCCCCCAAGGGGAAGGCTTTCAAGGCGCTTTTCCGGTTTATCCGGGTTAGGGAAACGTTGCTTTAATCAGCGCTTCCCTTAGACGTTTCCACGATGGCGGCGAACAGCTCGTTGACCCGATCGCGGCGGCCGATGAGATAAAGCCAGCCGAACAGGCACTCCAAGCCGGTGGCGGTGTGGTAGGCGCCGACAGAGCCGTTTTTGGGCAGAGAGTTGACCCGGGTGTTGCGGCCGCGGCGGAAGACCGCCTGCTCCTCCTCCGTCAGCAGGGGGCGGAGCTTTTCCATGGCAGCAGCCTGCGCCGTGGCGCTGACCATTGCCACAGTGTTCTCATGCAGGCCGCGGTTTGTGCTGCGGCCCTGGGACAGCACCCAGGACCGGACCAGCAGTTCATAGACGCAGTCCCCGATGTGGGCAAGCCCCAGGTTTGAAATGCCGCGAAGCTCCTTCTCACTCAGTTGCAGATTCAGATAGTCCGTCATCTCAGTCCGTCCACTCCTCCGGCGGCGCGTCCTCATAGTCGGCGAAGGACGTCGGACTCTTCTCCGTGGGCGCGGTACCCTGGACAGTCTGCATTTCCAGCCACTGCTCCCGCGTCAGCAGAATTTGCCGTGGCTTGCTGCCCTCAAAGGGACCCAGAACGCCGATCTCCTCCATCTGGTCCACGATTCTCGCGGCCCGGGAGTAACCCAGCTTCAATCTGCGCTGGAGCATGGACACGCTGGCCTGTTTTGTCTCAAAAATCACGTCCACAGCCTGGGGAAGCAGCTCGTCGTAGCCGCCGCCGGCGTCCACGGGGCCGTCCACGCTCTCTGCCTTGCCGCCGGAGGACTTGTCCTTGCTGTCTTTCTCCGCCGCGGCCTGCTCGATGCTGCTCAAAATCTCCTCGCTGTAGTTGGGCTCGCCCTGCTGTTTGATAAAGCCTACGATCTCCTCCCGCTCCTCGTCGGTGACGAAAGCGCCCTGGATGCGGTTGGGTTTGCCGATGCCGATGGGGGCAAAGAGCATATCGCCGCTGCCCACCAGCTTTTCCGCACCCATCTGATCCAGAATGATTCTGGACTCCATGGAGGAGGACACCGCGAATGCGATGCGGCTGGGGATGTTCGCTTTCATCAGACCGGTGATCACGTCAGCGCTGGGCCGCTGGGTGGCGATAACCAGATGCATTCCGGCTGCGCGGCCCATTTGGGCCACCCGGCAGATGCTCTCCTCCACCTCTTTGCTGGCCACCATCATGAGGTCGGCCAGCTCGTCGATGACGATCACCACCTGGGGCAGGGGCTGTGTCCCGTTTTTCTTTTGAATGGCGTTGTAGCCTGCCAGATCGCGAATTCCCGCCTCGGAAAACAGGCGGTAGCGCTTGAGCATTTCCACAACTGCCCACTGCAGACTGCCGGCGGCTTTTTTCGGGTCTGTGACCACGGGGATGTACAGATGGGGGATGCCGTTGTAGACGCCAAGCTCCACCATCTTGGGGTCGATCATGATGAGACGGACCTCCTCCGGCGTGGCCTTGTAGAGCAGACTCAGGATCAGACAGTTCATGCACACGCTCTTGCCGGAGCCGGTGGTACCGGCGATGAGCAGGTGGGGCAGCTTGGAGATGTTGCCTACGATGGCGTTGCCGCCGATGTCCTTGCCGATAGCGAAGGTCAGCTTGCTTTTGGCTGCCCGGAACACGTCCGTGTCGATGATGTCCCGGAGATAGACGGTGCTTACCAGCTTGTTGGGCACCTCGATGCCCACGGTAGAGCTCTTGTCCGGGATCGGGGCGATGCGCACGCCGGTGACGCCCAGGCTCAGCGCCAGGTCCCCGGCAAGATTGGTGAGCTTGGCCAGCTTGACGCCGGCTTCCAGCTCCAGGTCGTAGCGCGTGACGGTGGGACCTCGGGTGATGTCCACGATGGTGGCGTTGACGCCGAAGGAGTCCAGGGTGGACTGGAGGCGGCCACGATTGAGCGCGATCTCCTCACTGCCGTCCGGGCCAAGCGCGCTCCCGGCGTGCAGCAGCTCCGCCGGCGGAAACCGGTACACGGGCTCCGAGGCGATTGCGGCGTCTTTTTCCTCCACTGCCTTTGCCACGGCGCTGGTCTCCTGGATCAGTTCCTCGGTGTCCATTCCTTTTTTGGCATTGGAACGGATGGAGCGCACCACATCGGTGGAAAATTCCTCCGCGTGTACCTCCTCCCGAAGCGGAGACAGCTCCACCCCGGCGATGTCCGCCGCCTCCTCAATGCTGAGGGGCTTGACGGCGGTGGAGCGCACCGCAGCGGAGGGGTCTTTGACGGCCGTGGGACGGGAGGGCAGCGTCAGCTTTGCCTTGGAAGTCCTGGCGGGCGGCTGCGGAGCTGCCGTTTCAGAGACGGGTGCAGGCGCAGGGACAGGCTCGTCCATGGGGAGCGGAACCGGAGCGGGTGCAGGCGCGGACGCCTTGCCCTGTGGTTCGGAATTAAAGTTGAAAATCTCATACATCCGATCGTCGGGGAATGTTTCGATGGGGACCTTGTCCGCCTCATCTGCCTCTGTAGGGATGTCGATGGGGGAGCGCTGCTCGTTCCGCTTCCCTTTGGCTGATGCAGGCTGGGCCGCCGGGGCAGGGGAGACGGTCTGCTCCCGGGCGGCGTTGGTCCTCCGACGGGCGAGGGCCTGCCGGTCCTCCTCCTCCAGTTCCTCCGCCAGAATTGCCTTGCGGCGTTCCCGGTCCTCCTGCATCTGCTCCCAGAGTCCCACCAGGGAAATGCGAAAACCGGTGATGAACAGGGCGGCCAGGATGATCAGCAGCAAGATCGCCGTCAGGAAAGGACCCAACAGCGCCCTGCCGCCCCAACCCAGCAGTCCGCCCAATACGCCTCCGCTATGCAGCTCTTTGCCGCGGTCATACAATTCGCTGACAAAAAGACCGAACGCACCGCGGATCGGAGAAAGGTCCCGGATTGCAAAACAGTGAATGAGTCCGCTCGCAAAGATGGGCATGGAAATCAGCGCGGTTGCCTGTCCCCCGGAGGGACGCCCCCTGCGGAGCAGTACCACCGCCGCCGCAGCAATCAGGGCGGGGGGCAGCAAATAGTAACCGTATCCGATCAGTCCCTTGATCATTCCGCAGATGGGGTTTAAGAGCAGGGCGTCCGCAGGGAAATAGCCCACCAGGAAAAAAATGCCCAAAAACAGCAAAATGCCGGATTTGATTACATGGCTCCCGGTCCGGGATCCCGTTGACCGTCCCGGAGCGCGTTCCGCCTCGGCGGGGAGGGCTCCGGGACGTTTTCCCGCTCCGTTGTCCTTCCGGCTCTGGCTCTCAGTCTTGGAGTTCGATTTGGAACCGGTCTTGGCGGTGGATGTTTTCTTTTGTGCAGCAGCCATTCGTGTACCTCGGTTTACAATGATTCAGCTTTTGGCCTTTTTCAGCTTTTTTCCTCCCCGTGGGGGAGGAAAAGGGAATAATACTATACAATGGTGCGTTGCGTTTTTTCGCATGGGATAACGCCGCTCGATGCCGATTACAGTACCAGGGTCAGAATCAGCGTCAGGACCCCGGCAAAGGCGCAGTAATAGGCAAAGTAGCCGAATTTGCCGCGTCGCACGATATAGCGCAAAAGGATGATCGCAGCATAGCCTGTGACCATGGCCACCAGCGTTCCAAGCAGGTAGAGGGGGAAGTAAGACCACTCTATTCCTTCTGAAAAAGCTTTGACCAGGGACAGAAGATTGGCTCCCAGAACGGCGGGGATGGAGATGAGAAATGAGAACTTCACCGCGAACTGCCGGTCCAGTCCGGCCGCCATTCCCGCTGTGATGGTGGTGCCGCTGCGGCTCAGCCCGGGGACAGTGGCGATGGCCTGACAAATGCCCACCAGGACCGCGTCGATCACCGACATGTTTTTCGCCCGCTTCCTGCCCCGGGGCATCCGGTCCGAGGCGAAGAGCATGGCGCCGGTGAGAATCAGCGCGATGCCGATGAAGAGGGTGGAGTTGTAGAGCTTTTCCACCTGATCGTGGATGGGCAGGATCAGAAACAGGGGCAGCGTGGCAATCACGATCATGAGCAGCAGTCGCGCGCCGGGATAGCGGCGTTTTTCTCCGCCGGGAACCGGATGTCCCGCCTCCCGGTAGAAAGCAATACAGTCACGGACAATCCTCACAAGGTCGCGCCGGTAGACAATGCAGATGCTGACCAGCGTACCCAGGTGGAGCAGCACATCGAACAGCATATTTCCATTCTCACCCGTGTCGATGCCAAACAGATTTTGACAGATGGAGAGATGCCCGGAACTGGAAATGGGAAGAAACTCTGTAATTCCCTGCACCAGTCCCAGCAAGATCGCCTGCAAAGCAGTCATAACCGGCCCTCCTTGTTCTCCCGCGGCGGATTCCGTTTCTCCGGTTTTGATCCGAAAAACCGCCTAATAATAAATATTACCACAAAACGCAGAAAAGAACAAGGTTTATTTCGACAAAAACACAGGGCAAAAGTAAAGACGCCGGCTTTGAGAACCGGCGTCTTTGATCGGGTAAAACTCAGCCTCTCGGGAACTTGATCTGGGCCTGGGCGGCGGCCAGACGTGCAATGGGGACGCGGAACGGGGAGCAGGAGACATAGTCCAGTCCGGTCTTGTGGAAGAACTCCACGGAGGACGGGTCGCCGCCGTGCTCGCCGCAGACGCCCAGGTGGATGTCGGGACGGGTGGCGCGGCCATCCTTGCATGCCATGGCGATCAGCTTGCCCACGCCGATCTGATCGACCTTGGCGAACGGATCGTTCTCATAGATCTTGTTGTCGTAGTAAGCGCCCAGGAACTTGCCCGCGTCGTCGCGGCTGAAGCCGAACGTCATCTGGGTCAGGTCGTTGGTGCCAAAGGAGAAGAACTCGGCCTCCTTGGCGATGTCGCCTGCGGTCAGGGCGGCTCTGGGGATCTCGATCATGGTGCCGACCTTGTAGTCCATCTTGACACCGGCGGCGGCGATCTCCTCATCGGCGACCTTGCACACCACGTCCTTGACAAACTTGAGCTCCTTGACCTCGCCGACAAGCGGGATCATGATCTCGGGGACCATTTTCCAGTCGGGGTGACGGCCCTGGACGTTGATGGCGGCGCGGATGACGGCGCGGGTCTGCATGGCGGCGATCTCCGGATAGGTGACGGCAAGACGGCAGCCGCGGTGGCCCATCATCGGGTTGAACTCATGCAGGGAGCTGATGATGTTGCGGATCTCCTGGGTGGTCTTGTTCTTGGCTTTTGCCAGGACCTCGATCTCATAGGAGGTCTGGGGCACGAACTCGTGCAGCGGGGGATCCAGGAAGCGGATGGTGACGGGCAGGCCGTCCATGGCCTCATAAATGCCCTCAAAGTCGCTCTGCTGATAGGGAAGCAGCTTGGCAAGCGCGGTCTCGCGGTCCTCCACCTTGCTGGAGCAGATCATCTCGCGGAACGCGGCGATGCGCTCGCCGTCGAAGAACATGTGCTCGGTGCGGCACAGGCCGATGCCCTCCGCACCCAGCTCGCGGGCCTTCTTCGCGTCGGCGGGGGTGTCGGCGTTGGTGCGGACGGCCAGCTTGCGGTACTTGTCCGCCCAGCCCATGATCCGGCCGAAGGTGCCGGAGATCGTGGCGTCAACGGTGGGGATGATGCCGTCGTAGATGTTGCCGGTGGAGCCGTCGATGGAGATGGTGTCGCCCTCACGGTAGGTCTTGCCGCTCAGGGTGAACTGCTTGTTTTCCTCATCCATGGCGATCTCGCCGCAGCCGGAGACGCAGCATTTGCCCATGCCGCGGGCAACGACGGCGGCGTGGCTGGTCATGCCGCCGCGGACGGTCAGGATGCCCTGGGCGGCTTTCATGCCGGTGATGTCCTCGGGAGAGGTCTCCAGACGGACCAGAACCACTTTCTCACGGCGGGCAGCCCATGCCTCGGCGTCCTCGGCGGAGAACACGATCTTGCCGGCGGCGGCGCCGGGGGAGGCGCCCAGGCCCTTGCCGATGGGGGTGGCGGCCTTCAGGGCGGCGGTGTCGAACTGCGGGTGCAGCAGGGTGTCCAGGTTCCTGGGGTCGATCATGGCGACGGCCTCTTCCTCGGTGCGCATCCCCTCGTCCACCAGGTCGCAGGCGATGGCCAGAGCAGCCTGAGCGGTGCGCTTGCCGGAACGGCACTGCAGCATATAGAGCTTGCCGTTCTCCACGGTGAACTCCATGTCCTGCATATCGCGGTAATGCTTCTCCAGCGTGTCGCAGACCTTGATGAAGTCGTCATAGGCCTGAGGGAACTTGCTGGCCATCTCGGCGATGGGCATCGGCGTGCGGACACCGGCTACCACGTCCTCGCCCTGGGCATTGGTCAAAAATTCGCCCATGAGCTTTTTCTCGCCGGTAGCGGGGTCGCGGGTAAAAGCGACGCCGGTGCCGGAATTCTCATTCAGGTTGCCGAACACCATGGGCATAACGTTGACGGCAGTGCCCCAGGAGTAGGGGATGTCGTTGTCCCGGCGGTACACGTTGGCGCGGGGGTTGTCCCAGGAGCGGAACACGGCCTTGATGGCCTCGTTGAGCTGCACCACGGGGTCGGCGGGGAAGTCGGAGCCGATCTGGGCCTTGTACTCGGCCTTGAACTGCTCGGCCAGCTCCTTCAGGTCGGCGGCGGTCAGCTCAATGTCCAGCTTCACGCCGCGGGCCTCTTTCATCTTGTCGATGAGCTGCTCAAAGTACTTCTTGCCCACCTCCATGACGACGTCGGAGAACATCTGGATAAAACGGCGATAGGAGTCATAGACGAAACGCTCAAACTTGGGATCGGGGTTGCCGGCGATCATGGCGGCCACCACCTGGTCGTTCAGGCCCAGGTTCAGAATGGTGTCCATCATGCCGGGCATACTGGCCCGCGCGCCGGAGCGGACGGAAACCAGCAGGGGGTTGGCGAGGTCGCCGAACTTCTTGCCGTTAATCTCCTCCATCTTCTTGACGCCTTCCATGATCTGGGCCATAATGCCGTCGTTGATCTGGCGGCCGTCCTCATAGTACTGGGTGCAGGCCTCGGTGCTGATGGTGAAGCCCTGGGGCACCGGCAGGCCGATGTTGGTCATCTCGGCCAGATTCGCGCCCTTTCCGCCCAGCAGCTCGCGCATATCGGCATTGCCCTCGGAAAAGAGATAGACGTACTTCTTCGCGTTTTCCATTTCGTAACTCCTTTTGTTTGTTATTCCAGCCCTCTCCCCGGAACGCCGTTTCACCCGGAAAGGGCCGGTGCGGATGAAACAGATTCTGAATTGTTTTACCAATAAATTATACTCCAACCCCGGAGCGGACGCAAGAATTTCTTCCCAATTGCACGAAGCTTTGAATATTATATCTAAATCTGAGCTGTAATATTTGGACACTTTTTGTAGTAACCCGCGGAGACCCGTCATCATAGGATGGGGGCGAGAGGTGAGGAAGATGAGATTTGCGCTGTTGGGCGGCGATCTGCGCATGGCGTATCTGCGACAAAAGCTGCTTTCAGACGGCCATGCGGCCGCGGCACTGGCCCTGGAACGTCTCCTGCCGGAGACGCCGCCGGACCCGGAGACCGTTCTGGCGCCGGCGCAGGCCGTGATTCTGCCCCTGCCCGCGGAGCGGGAGGGACGACTGAATGCCCCCTGGTCATCCCGGAGATATGTCCTGTCGGAATTGCTGCCGCTGCTGCGGCCGGGAACCGTCGTGTTGGCCGGGATGCCGGGGGAGGCTCTGGCGGCGGAGTGCCGCCGTCTGGGCCTGCCTCTGGCGGACTACGGAGCGCAGGAGCGCTTTTTGCGCCGCAACGCCGCTCTGACGGCTGAGGCTGCGCTGCCGCTGCTGCTGGAGGGCCCGCGCGCCCTTTCGGACAGCAGGGTGCTGGTATCCGGCTTCGGCAGGATCGGAAAAGAGCTGACGCGGCGTTTATTTGCGCTGGGCGCCGACGTCACAGTGGCTGCCCGGAGCGAATCGGCGCGGACGATGGCGGCGGCAATGGGCTGCCGCGCCGTAGAGCTGCGCGACGCGCCGGAGCCGGGCTACGACGCAGTGGTGAATACCGTTCCCGCCCGGCTGTACGGGGAGGCGGAGGAGCGTTCCTTTGCCGGCGCAAGACTCATCGAGCTTGCCTCTCCGCCCTACGGCTTCGATCCTGCAGGGGCGGAGGCGGCGGGGAACCCGGTGCTTTTCGCGCCGGGACTCCCCGGAAAATGTTTTCCCGCTTCGGCGGCGGAGGCCGTCCGGGCGTCCATCTATGAATGCCTGAAGGAGTTCGGATACCATGAAGCTGCGGATCGGGCTGGCCCTGACCGGCTCATACTGCACCTATGAAAAAGCCTTTGCAGCGGCGAAACGGCTGGCGGAGCGCTATGACCTGACGGCGATCCTGTCTGAAAACGCCGCACAGACGGACAGCCGCTTCGGTACGGCGGCGGAGCACATCGCCAGGCTGGAGGCCATCACCGGTAAGCCGGTGCTGCGCAGCGTTGCCGAGGCGGAGCCGGTGGGGCCGAAGGATTACTTCGACGTGTTGGCGGTCGCCCCCTGCACGGGGAACACCGCCGCGAAGCTGGCCTGCGGCGTTACGGACACCGCTGTGACCATGGCAGTAAAGAGTCATCTCAGAGGGGGAAAACCGGTGGTGCTGGCTTTTGGCAGCAACGACGGCCTCTCCGCCTCCGCGAAAAACCTGGGGGAGCTGCTGAACCGGAAGCATTATTTTTTTGTCCCGCTCTATCAGGACGATCCGGAACGGAAGCCCCGCTCCCTGGCCGCGGACTATGACCGGCTGGAGGAGACGATCCTGGCAGCACAGGAGGGACGTCAGGTTCAGCCCATCCTGTGCGCCAAGGGTTGAAGACCCGGAGAATTTTGCTTTTTCCGCATTACACGGTTTTTCTTGACAATCGCCTCCTCCGCGGATACAATTTCACGGTGGAGGCGAGATGATTGACAGCAGTCTATGATATGGAAACGACCGTCGTCCTGAGCCGCTGCGACAACGGTCTGCGTCTGGGCATCCCCCAGACCTTTCAGCTCTGTATGGACTTGGCAGGAGCCCATGCGGAGGAGCTTGGCAACGGTGTTCCGGCCATGCTGGACCGGGGGCTGTTCTGGGTGGCGGTGAAAACCCGGCTCCGCTTTTTCCGCCGGCCCGGCCTGCTGGAGCGCGTCGTCGCCCGGACCTGGCCGGAACCCCCGGGGCGGATGCGCCAGGACCGGGACTATCTTGTCACGGCGGGGGAGGAGGTCCTGATCGCCGGTAAGACCGAGTGGACCATCCTGGACACGAAAAAGGGCGGGCTGTACCCGCCCGGAGAGGACATCTATCCCGCCGGTATGGAATTCTGCCGGGAGAAAGCCCTGCCTGAGCCTTTCCACCGCTTTCTGACGCCTTTCCCGGAGAAGCCCTTTGCCCGCTATACCGTCCGGAGCACGGACATCGACGCCGGCGGGCACATGAACAACGCGCAGTATGCGCGCATGGTGGCGGATCTGTTTTCCGTAGAGGAGTGGACCGCCCTGGACCCTGCGGCGCTGGAGCTGCACTACCGCGCCCCTTGCTATGAGGGGGATACGCTGCTGCTGCGTCGGCACGAGTCGGGAGACGGCTTGGAGCTGCAAGCCGCGCTGGAGGACGGAAAGGTCATTCTGCTTGCCCTGCTGACCGGACGCAGCGGCGGGTGACGGTGCGGAAACGTATTGCAGCGCGGAAAAAGGGAGGCCGTTTCCCTGAGAAACGCCTCCCTGATTCTGAGCTGTCCGGTTGTGTTTCAGTCCTGATTCTCACAGGCCTGATTTGCCACGCCGCAGCTGGTCTTGCAGGCGGACTGGCAGGAGGTCTGGCACTCGCCGCAGCCGCCGTTCTCGGCGCTGGCGCACAGATCGCGGGTCTCGAGGGTGAGGATACGTTCCATGTTGGTCTCTCCGTTTCTTTTTGGAATTACAGGGATTTTAGCATACCGGCGGCAGAAAGTCAAGGCGCGGGAGGTGGAACTGCTTGCATATCTATGTCACAGGGGACTGCCACGGGGATTTTTCCCGCTTTGCCCCCGAACGGTTCCCGGAGTGGGACAGCCTGACAAAGGATGATACGGTTCTCGTCTGCGGCGACTTCGGCGGGGTGTGGGACGGAAAAGAAGGGGACCGGGAACGGCTGGACGCCCTGGAAAAGCTGCCTTTTACGCTGCTGTTTGTGGACGGCAACCATGAAAACTATGACGAGCTGGCAACTTATCCGGTGACGGAGTGGAACGGCGGAAAGGTCCGGTACATCCGTCCCCATGTGCTGCATCTGCTGCGCGGACAGATTTTCAACCTGGATGGCCGAAGCTTTTTTACCATGGGCGGAGCCAGGAGCCTGGACGTATGGGACGGCATCCTGGACCCGGAGGACCCGGATTTTGCGGCGCGGTACTGGGAGCTCCACCGGCGCGGCGCGGTTTTCCGGGTGAAGCACCTGAACTGGTGGGAGCAGGAGCTTCCGTCGCCGGAGGAATACGGCGAGGCAAGACGGAACCTGGAGCGGGCAGGGTATCATGTGAATTTTATCGTCACCCACTGCGGTCCCAGCGGCTTTCTGGACCGTGTCCACGGCGGACATATCCGCCCGGACGCTCTGACGGACTTCCTGGAGGAGGTCCGGCAGCGGACAGAATTCGACTACTGGTTCTTCGGACACTACCACGAAAACCGCGTCTTCGACAAAAAACTGCTGCTGCTCTACCGCCGCATCCTGCGGCTGCCGTAGTAATAATAAAACGGCCCCGTCGGGGGGCCTGGATCGGATAGAGGAGAACACATGTTTACACTGCTGAAACGGGAGGGACATGCCCGCCGGGGAAGACTGAGCACTCCCCACGGGACGATCGAAACGCCGGTGTTCATGAACGTAGGGACCCAGGCCGCCATCAAGGGGGCGATCAGCGCCCACGATCTGACCGAGCTTGGCTGTCAGGTGGAGCTTTCCAACACCTACCACCTCCACGTCCGGCCCGGGGACGCGCTCATCCGGCGGATGGGCGGTCTGCACCGCTTCATGGGCTGGGACGGTCCGATCCTGACGGACAGCGGCGGCTTCCAGATTTTTTCCCTGGCAGGGCTCCGGAGAATCAAAGAGGAGGGCGTCTCTTTCCACTCTCATGTGGACGGCGCGATTATCTTCATGGGTCCGGAGGAGAGCATGCGCATCCAGTCCAACCTGGGCTCGGACATCGCAATGGCCTTTGACGAATGTGTCAAGATCCCGTCGCCCTACGAGTATGTGAAGGCCTCCTGCGCCCGGACCGCCCGCTGGCTGGCGCGGTGCAAGACCGCTCTGGCGGAGTACAACCGGGAGGAGGACGCGGTGAACCCCGGGCAGATGCTCTTCGGCATCAACCAGGGGGCGGTGTTCCACGACCTGCGCATCGCCCACATGAAGCAGATCGCCGAACTGGAGCTGCCGGGCTACGCCATCGGCGGCCTGGCGGTGGGGGAGACCCACCAGGAGATGTACGATACCATCGAGGCCGTGGAGGAGTATATGCCCGCGGACAAGCCCCGGTATCTGATGGGCGTGGGCACGCCGGGGAACATCATCGAGTCCGTTGCCCGGGGCGTGGACTTCTTTGACTGCGTGATGCCCACCCGCAACGGACGGCACGGCCATGTGTACACCTGGGACGGGGTGCTGAACCTGAACAACCGGCGCTATGCCGAAGACCCGTCTCCCATCGACCCCCGCTGCGGCTGTCCCGTCTGCCGCCGCTATTCCCGCTCCTATCTCCGCCATCTGATCAAGGCGCAGGAGGCACTGGCGCTGCGCCTGGCCTCCGCCCACAACCTGTGGTTTTACAACCATCTGATGGAGGCGATCCGGGAAAATCTGGATCAGGGGACGTTCGCCGCTTTTCAACGGGAGTATTCGGACAAGCTCTCTGCGCGGATTTGAGGAAACGCTGAATAAATCCCCGCGCACGTTT
Organism: Oscillospiraceae bacterium; assembly: GCA_017455015.1. GTDB lineage: Bacteria > Bacillota > Clostridia > Oscillospirales > Oscillospiraceae > RGIG7114. The sequence continues at coordinate 12,052 of JAFTBW010000087.1, forward strand.
GGCGGCAAATTTTGCGCCACGGAGCGGTATGCGCGCCCACCGCTTTGCGGCGGGTCCCCTCGCGCAAAAGTGTTGCAAAAACCTTGAAATACACAAAGTATTCCTGCGGTTTTTGCGCCTTGG
>JAFTBW010000008.1 GCA_017455015.1 Oscillospiraceae bacterium
AATACAGCAGCATTTCCCTATAAGCGAAATAATTTGTAACCTCTCGAAAGAATCCGTATCTATCTTTCGAGCTGGGATTTTGTGCGCTTAATCCGATTCCTCGTTTTTTCTACTATTTTGGCCCATATTTGGAACACGCCGTAGAATTGACTGAAATACTTTCATATTGTAAATGGGAAAAATTATTTTCAAATGTGGTTTCTGTACATAACCATCCATTGTCCATTAGGACAATGGGCAAAAGAAGTACAAAAAATTCTTGTAATAATAAAAAAGCATGTTATAATAGGAAATTGCAGGATAATGAGCAAAGCAAGAAACCAACTAAGGATGACTATAAGAAAAAAGAGATAATGAATATTAGTAACTGTTCAGTACCGACATCTTGATTTTGTATTCATTTCACCACAACATATTGTGGCGCTAAAATAAATAATGTAGCCATGTTTGAATAGAAGAGGTTGCATCCGAAAAGCCAAGGTTTGAAAACACGACTTTTTAGATGAAAAATGCTCTTTTTAAGTTGGAAAAGTTTAAATTAGACCTAAACAGTTACTAAAATTGGAAATATCAGAAAATACAATAAGCTGACTGATAATACTGTTACAAATAAATTAAGACAGGAAATGAAAGAAGTCAATGACACTATAATTGGTGAGGCAAAACAGCAGTATAGAGGTGGCAGACATATTAATGATATACTGGAGGAATATAAATGATATTTGATTCTTATTTGAATACCCAATGTAACACACTTGCGGACACCTTTGTATTAGCTGGTAAAGAAAATTGGAGTTCTGAAGATTTTGCAAATAAGCTATTTCATTCAAAATGGGGAATTAATATTCTGAAAGGAGTTAGTATATTTGAATATGCTTGTCCAAGGTATATGTATGAGGGACTTAAAGATAATTTAAATTGGAAATACGGAAGAGTTTATGACTCAGACATTTTAAGGTATGCAGGCTATTTATATAGATATGTTATGGAATATAGTAAAGAATCTCCAAGTAGTGTTTATAGGAAAGCTCCTATAAAGAGAATAGCTAATAGATATCTATTTTATCATACACAAGACTGGGATTATGTAAAAATGGATTTAGGTATACAATAGCATTAGGAATAGACTAACCCGCATCTTATTGAAGTCATGCATGATCATACTTGGAAATTTCAAGTATGATCATGCTATATAAGTAGCCATTTAATTGTTGTGCAATATGACGGATAATAGGGTGTGATTACTTATAACAACACAAATGTAAAATGGGAGAGTTTCGTGCCCACGACAAGCGCATGAATGTGTGATTGTTGCCAGTGGGCAAAAAAGCTCCTGCCGCTCCCCGCGATAGCCGCGAGGGGGGCAGGGGCTTTTCAGCCGGAAGGGCTTTGCAGTTTCCGGGAGGCTTTCCGCCCTCCGGAGGCTCAGCCGTCGTACTGGCAGATGTAGGCGGTCTTGCCGCTGTAGGTGGCGGGCAGCAGGGAAACCGGATCATTGCGCTGGTCGTTGTAGCACCAGCGGCCCTTGTTGGCCCGGTACCAGAGCAGGAGGTAGTCCTCCCGGGTGCCGTCCATATCAATGGCAGAGGGCTCTCCGTCGTCCCAGAGAGCATAGTCCATACGCTCTCCGGTGACGTAGTACCAGGTGCTGCTGTCCCCCCGGAACGCGCCGAGCCAGATGAACTGTGCTCCGTTGGCGACGGCCAGGTCGATGATCTGCTGCAATTGCTCGTCATTGCGCACCGTGGCAAGGTGGCCGCCCTTTTGCTCGCAGAGATCGCGGGCCTGTGTCCAGGACACGTCTGCCAGAAAGAGCTCATAGGTGGGCTCCGGCGGTTCCGTGGGCTCCGGCGTGGGAGTGGGCGTGGGCTCCGGCGTCTCCGTGACCGCGGGCGGGGCGGGCAGCAGGGTCTCCTCCGGGACGGGGGCGTGGATGCTGTCCAGCGGATCGATGGTTTGGGTGGGCGTGGGTGCGGCGGCAAAGGGCAGCACGAACTCCCCCTCCTCGTTCCGGCAGCCGCGCAGCAGCAGGAACAAGGCGACGGCAATCACCGCCAGCAGCAGGAGCGGAACGATCAGCTTTGTCCAGCGCCGGGGCTGCTTGCCCGCGCGGAACTCCTCCGCGTCCATATTCTCGTCCACCTCTCCCTTTTCCCGGTGCTTTGGCCGGGTCTTCTGCTGGGGGGCGGGCTCCTCCGGGACCGTCTGAAAAACGGCCGTCTCCTCCATTGCCGCGGCGGGCGGTTCCGGGGGCGGCGGAGGCGTCCGGGCCGGCTCCGGCTGCGGCGCGCGATCAGGGCTGTGGTCCGCCGGGACCTGGCCGGTGACCAGGGTATGTACCACCTGCTCCGTCTTGCCGCTCTCCTGGTCCAGAGCCAGGGCTGACAGGCGATCCGTATTGCCGCTGCGTTTTTTCTGGCGTTTGGCGCGCTTGCCGCGGGCGGGCTGAGGGTCCTTCTCGATCTCCTTGTCCACCCGGTAGCTGGGGGCGTTCTGCCGCTCCGCCTCCGTCAGATGCACCACCGGGTTCTCCGCAGGGACCTCCGCCCCGGAGGGCAGGGCGTCCAGTGCGGCGCGCAGCTTGCCCGGCGTGGCGTAGCGGTCCGCCGCCTGAAAGGCTATGGCCTTCAGCACCACGTCCCCCAGGGCGCGGCTGGCCGTGGAGGGATAGGGCAGGGGCGCGCCCTTCATGCGGTTCTGCATAGCGTCCGCCCGGCTCTCCGGGCTGTTGTCCTCCGTGCCGGAAAAGTAGGGCTTGACGCCCTTGTTCAGCGCGGTGTAGAGCACCAGGCCGATAGAATACACATCCGTTGCCGGGGTGCTGGTCCCCATCCAGAACTGCTCCGGCGCCACATATTCCAGGGCGTCCGGGGACAGATCCGGGATGCTGCCCGACCCCTTGGGGCCGACGGCCACCTGTCCGTCCGTCCAGGTGATATTGCCTGGCCAGACCCCGCCGTGTACTCCGTCCGCGCCCACCGCCCGTTCCACGGCGGCGCACAGGTCCCGGCCCAGGGAGATGGCCTCCCGGCCGGTGACGGCAAAGAGCCCCCCGGCAAGGGTGTTGTCCGGGTCAAAAGTCAAAAAGCTCATGTTCGGTTCCTCGAATCGGGAGATAATGGAATGATTGTAACACAGGAAACAAGAGGAAGTCAACGCCCGCAGGCGCGAATCGGGACTTGTAATTTCTCCCAGTATCGGCTACAATTCTACAGGGAAATTGCATGGTTTTTGCAGCATTTCTCCGGAGGTGTTGAAATTATGTCGGAAATCATCGTGATCGGCGGCGGGGCCGCCGGAATGGCCGCGGCGATTCGGGCAGCCCGGGACGGGAGAAACACCGTCGCGCTGCTGGAACGGCAGCAGCGGGTGGGCAAAAAGCTGCTGAGCACCGGCAACGGCCGCTGCAATCTGACCAACACCGGCGCAGATGTCAGCCGCTACCACGGTGCGGACCCGGCCTTTGCGGCGGCGGCGCTGGAGAAATGGCCGCCGGCGGCGGTACTGGCCTTTTTCCGGGAGTTGGGACTGTGGACCGTGGAGGAGCACGGCGGCAGGGTCTACCCCAAAAGCGGCCACGCGGCCAGCGTGCTGGACGTGCTGCGGCTGGGGCTGGAGCAGCCGAACATCCGGGTGATCACCGGCGCGGCGGTGCGCGCCCTCCGCCGGGAAAAGCGCGGCTTCTCCGTCGCCTGGGACGGCGGGACGCTCCGGGGCGACCGGGTCGCCGTCGCCTGCGGCGGCTGCGCAGGCGGCAAGGTGGGCGGCGTGCGGGACGGCTACCGGTTGCTGGAGGGCCTTGGCCACAGCGTCACGTCCCTGTCCCCCGCTCTGACCTGGCTCCGCACTGCCCCGGACTACCCCCGGGCGCTCAAGGGCATCCGGGTGGACGCAGCCGTCCGGCTGCTGTGCGGGGAGCAAACGCTTGCCGCCAGCCGCGGGGACGTGCTGTTCACCGAGCAGGGAGTCAGCGGTACCGCCGTCTTCGACCTTGCCCGGGCGGCAGGGACCGAGCCGGGACAGAAGGCCGTTTCCCTGGACCTGTTTCCGGAGGAGCCGCAGGAGGCGCTGGTATACGGACTGCGGGAGCGGCAGCGGCGCTGGGGGAACCGTCCGGCGGCAACCGTCCTGACCGGGATGGTCCAGAGCCGGGTGGGACAGATGCTCTGCCGCTATGCGCGCATCGGCGGCAATGTGACCGCCGGGGAGTTGGACGGCGCTGCCCTTGGACGGCTGGCGCTGGCGCTGCGGGATTTCCGCCTGCCCGTCACCGGTACCGGGGACTTCGACGCCGCCCAGGTGACCGCCGGCGGGGCGCGGACGGAGGAATTTGACCCCCGGACCCTGGAGAGCCGCCTCTGCCCCGGCCTCTACGCCTGCGGCGAGGTGCTGGACATCGACGGGGACTGCGGTGGCTTCAATCTGCAATGGGCCTGGGCCAGCGGCCTGCTGGCGGGGGAGGGACTATGCTGCTGATCCGGGATATCCGTCTGCGCCCCGGCGAGAGCGAGGCGCGGCTGCCGCTGCTGGCGGCAAAGGCCCTGGGGCTTGCCCCGGAGAGGGTGAAAAGCTGGCGCATTGTGAAAAAGAGCCTGGACGCCCGGCGAAAAGGCGACATCCACTGGACGTACTCCCTTGCCGTAGAGGCCGCCGGGGACGCCGGGGCGCTGCTCCGGCGCTGCCCGCAGGCGGAGCGCCGGGAGCCGTACCGGTATGAGATCCCGCGTGTGCGCGTCCTGCCGGAGACGAGGCCCGTCATCGCGGGCTTCGGCCCCGGCGGGATGTTCGCCGCCCTGGTGCTGGCGGAGGCGGGGCTGCGGCCCATCGTCCTGGAGCGGGGCGGGGACGCGGACACGCGCAAGGCTGCGGTGGAGCGCTTCTGGCAGACGGGCGAGCTGACGGAGAACTGCTCTGTCCAGTTCGGCGAGGGGGGCGCGGGGACCTTCTCCGACGGCAAGCTGGCCACCAACACCCACGACCCCCGGAACGCCTGGGTGCTGGAACGGCTCCGGGACTTCGGCGCGGGGGAGAGCGTGGTCTACGACGCCCGGCCCCACGTGGGCACGGATGTGCTGGCGGGGGTGGTGAAGAACCTGCGGCGGCATGTGGAATCCCTGGGGGGCGAGGTGCGCTTTTTCACCCGGATGACGGGCTTCGAGCGGCGGGGGAACGCCCTTTCCGCCGTGCTGGCGGAGGGTCCGGCGGGCTTGGAGCGGCTTGCATGCCGGGAGCTTGTCCTGGCCACGGGCCACTCGGCGCGGGACGTGTTTGAGCTGCTGCTCCGGGAGGGCGTCCCCCTGGAGGCCAAGCCGTTCTCCATGGGAGTGCGCATTGAGCACCGGCAGACCTGGATCGACCGGGCGCAATACGGCCGGGACCGGGGGCCGCTGCCCCCGGCGGAGTACCGGCTGAACGTGCGCCTGCCGGGCGGCGGCAGCGCCTACACGTTCTGCATGTGCCCCGGGGGCTATGTGGTGGCCGCCGCCAGTGAGGCATCCGGCGTCGTGACCAACGGCATGAGCTACTCCGGCCGGGCCGGGGAGAACGCCAACGCCGCCCTGCTGGTCACGCTTGCCCCGTCGGATTTCCCCGGGAACGGCGGGCCGCTGGACGGCATGTACTGGCAGCGGGAGATCGAGCGGACCTGCTATGCCTATGGCGGCGGGAACTGTTTTGCCCCTGCCCAGACCGTGGGGGACTTTCTGGCCGGGCGCAAAAGCCGCCGGGGCGGGGCCGTTGCGCCCAGCTACCGGCCCGGCGTGGTCTGGGGCGAGCTGCGGGAGGTGCTGCCGGAGCCCATCTCCGGGGTCCTGGCCGCCTCGCTTCCCCTGCTGGGGCGGAAGCTGCGGGGCTTCGACCATCCGGAGGCGGTGCTGACCGCGCCGGAGACCAGGTCCTCGTCGCCGGTGCGCATCCTTCGGGACAGCTCCATGCAGTCTGCGCTGCGGGGACTCTACCCCTGCGGCGAGGGAGCGGGCTACGCAGGGGGCATCACCAGCGCGGCGGCGGACGGGATGCGCTGCGCCGAGGCGGTGCTGAAAGGCTATGCGGAAATGGACAAGGCGCGATGCCCGTGATATGATAGCACCGCCGGACAGACAGGCTGACCTCCGTCCGGCTGCGAAATGTCGGAAGCAAAAACGCGGCCCTTGCCCTTCCTGAGGAAAGTGCAAGGGCCGCGAAAGCTCCTTGGGTCTTTTTTCCGCCTGTGGGGGCGGGCATTTTGTTTTACGCCGCGTTCAGATTCTGGGTCTGCGCAGTGCACAGCGGCGTGCAGGAGGAATCCATCCAGATCACGGTGATTTTGGCCGCTTTTCCGGCTGTATCCAACTGGAAGCTGACCGTGCGGCTCATCGACGCCGCCTGGACCGCGAGCTGCATGTCGTTGGCGTCATAGGCCGCCGCGACCACCGTACCGCCGTAGTAGGGTCCGTTCAGCTCCACGTCAAAGGCGTACTTCGCGCCGCCCGCCGTGTAGGAGCCCTCCTTGACGTCGATGGAATAGCCCGAGAGCAGATCCGCCGGCGCCTCGTCGGTAATCTCGAACTCCGACAGGCCGTGCTCAGAGGTAAAGGACAGTATATTGTTCTCCACCCAGCCCCTGTAGAAATACACTCTGCCGTCGTCCTTGAGATGGCGGATATAGATCGTGCCGTCGGGGTATTTGCCTGCCGGCAGAGGAATGAGCATGCTGACGGGCTCGTTCACCTTGAGCTTTTCCTTCTCGCCCACGGATTCTTCGATCTGAGCTCCTTTCTCTGTGGAGGCGACTGCAACGACGCCGTTGAACGCGGAGGCGCGGAACGTCAGCACGTTCTCCGACGATTCGGAATCCACGATCTCCACGCTGACGCTGGGCTTGGAGACAAGCTTGATCTCCTTGATGCTGTCACCCGCATCGAGCTTGCCGGCAATCGCCTGCTCGGCCTCCTGTGTCAGATTGGAAACGGTTTGTGCGTCCGCCAGTTGGTCCAGGGCAGCGCTGGAGATGCCGTTCGGCGTACTGTCGGAGTCCTCGCTGATGATTTGGACGCCGCCGTTGTCCGTGATGGCCTGTGCGAATTCCTTTGCCGCGTCGCCGGCGTCCTGGGGCAGTTCGGTGACGTCCGCCTTCGGGGGTTCCACCGCGGCGACCTCGCTGTACACCGCGGAGAGGGTCACGTTCCCCGCCGGCATCGCAAAGCTGTAGCTGCCGTCCGCGTTGGCTGCGGCGTCCGCGGGCTGTCCGCCTTCCACGGTATAGCGCACGCCGGTGATGGGCTTCAGGACGCCGTCCGCTGCGACGGGGGAAACCGTGACCGTGACGGGCGCCTGCTCCAAAGCGTAATAGTAATATTCCCAGCTCCCGTCCCGACGAGACCGGATTTCTTCCACGAAAGTATTCCTGTCGTCCACGTTTACGCCGTTCAGCTTCAGGCCGGTTCCCGGCAGGATGGAATGGGCGGCCACCGTGCGCACGGTATATTCTGCGGTCGCCGATCTGTCGGGGGAGTACACGGTCAGCGTTGCGCCGTCGGCGAAGCCGGTGTCCTCATCCGCATACTGATAGCTCAGATAATAGCCTTCATCTCCGCACAAGCTGAGCCATCTATAAACAAACTCTCTGCCGGCGGGGATGGGGCAATAGATGGTGTTCCCGTCGATCCACGGTTCAGAATTGAAGCGGCCCTCTTCTTCCAGCGTCCAAATTTCCCCACCGAAATATGCGCTTTTCACGGCGGTATCCGTATTGCCGATCCAAAGGGCCGTGAGCGTCACATCGCCGGTCAGCTCCTGACGGTACATGCCGCGCCAGTATTCGCATACGATTTCCGTTCCGGATAACTGATAATACTCTTCTGCCCTGACGGTGAATTCCTCTTTCAGCGAAGCCCCGGACACCCTCCAGCCAACGAATGTGAAGCCGTCCCGCACGGGAATCGGAAGCTCGAAATGTTCTTCTGCATCCAGATAGGAGCTGCGCCGCGGCGCTCCGGCGAAGCTGCCGCCGGCCAGGTCATAGGTGATGGCGTATTCCGTGCCGGAGCGGAATGTCGCGTCCACCTCCAGCCAATCGCTCATGGCTTCCGGATCATCCGGAAGGGTGAAAGAAAAGCTCGTCTGGTGGGACGGCGTATCCGCCAGAGTCTCATCGAATCCGCGTCCATGATAGGACAAATATGTAAGCACGAATCCGGGTTCCGGCGTCACCGTCAGCGTCACCGTTTCTCCCGGCAAGGTAAAAGCCTTGTCCGCCGTGACTGTGCCGCCATACGGTCTGTAGATGCTGATGAAAGCGGCGTTTTCCGGCGCAACGACGACGCGGAGCGTGTATTCCGCCGTCTGCGTCCTGTCGGAGGAGGTGACGGTGGCCTTCACGCCTTTCAGGAGTTCCGCGAGCGTCATTTCGTACGGGTTATAGTCGAACTCCCGCACACCGTTTTCATATTTGCCGGGTTCCACGGGTTCCAACCGCAGGAAACATTCTGCGTCCGCTTCGCTGTCCGTGGAACGGATGTAGAAGCTAATCTCCGTGTCGTTGATGATGCCGCCATACGATTCGGAGCCGCCGTCTATATAATATGTTTCGATTTCTGCAGAACGCACGAGGGTGTTGGAGTCTCCCCAAATGGCATACAGCCTCACCGATTTCAGCAATTGGCCTGCGGGGATGACGATTTCCTTTCCGGATTCGGAAGGATCGTAATCCCCTATGAGCCCGATGAATCCTCCTCTGCCATTATACCCGTAACCATTGATTTGCCAGCCCAGGAAGGTACAGCCACTCCGGACAGGAATTTCGGGGACTGTGAAGCGCAGCTCGCTCCCCTGGTATGTGGGTAGCTGCGGCTCCGCGCCGGAAGCCCATTCGCCGCCGTTGAGATCACAGGTGATAGAGGCACCGGGGTACGTAAAATCATCTTGGTCATCGAAGAAGTAGCTATCTGCATCATACAGAGAATAGTTTCCTTCGGCGAGGGAAATACCGCAATACCAACGGGTCTCGTTTCCGCCGAAAGTTACCGTCTCCGGATCGCAATGGTAAAAAGCGTTACGTTTGATTTCCGTCACGGATTTCGGGATCGTGACCCCCGTCATGTTCCGGCAGTCTTCAAACGCGCACTCGCTGATCGACGTGATCCCGGAGGCAATCTCAACGGACACGATCTTGTCTTTGTAATCGTACCACGGCGCGTCGCCCGGCATCGCGCCCTGTCCGCTGACGGTCAGCGTGCCGCCCTCCAGGGACCAGGTCAAACCCTCGCCAAAAGAATACTCCTCCTGCAGCGCGGCGATCTCGACGTCCTCCGTCTCGGGCTCCTGCGCCGGGGCCTCCTCCGCCTCGGGCTCCTGCACCGGGGCTTCCTCCGCCTCGGGCTCCTGCGCCGGGGCCTCCTCCGCTTCCGGCTCCTGCGCCGGGGCTTCCTCCGCCTCGGGCTCCTGCGCCGGGGCTTCCTCCGCCTC
>JAFTBW010000088.1 GCA_017455015.1 Oscillospiraceae bacterium
AAGGGGAATATCGAGTCCTTCGCCATAGAGTTCACGGACCGCCGGGACCGCGGCGGGATCATGGACGTCCGACCGGAGATCCTGGAGCGGCTGAAGCAGCTTCCGGAGATCGGGTTCTGGAACTGCGGCTTTTCCATGGACGAGAACGACGTGGTATCCTTCCATGTCGTGCCGCGGCCCCTCCGGGACACGCCTGGCCCTGACGCCTCCCCGGCGGGCGGCTGTCCGAGGCGCTGCGGAGGGAGACGGAGCTGAAGGCCGCGCTGGACCAGGCCCGTGTCGCGCAGGGTGACCGCGCCGCACTGGAGGAAGCCTGCGCGGCGATGGAGGCGGAGCTTGCGCATCTGCGCGCCTTTGACCGGGATACCGCCGAGGCGCGGCTGTCCGCGCTGCGGGCGGAGGCCGGGACGCTGCGGGCGGAGGCCGAGGCGCTGGAGGGCGCCCAGGCGGAGGCGCGGCAGGAGAAGGCGAAGGCCCAGCAAGTGCTTGCCCAGGCCCTGGCGGAAGCGGAGCACCGGAAAGCGGAGGCGCAGCAGGCGCTGGACCGGCTCCGGCGGCAAAAGGACGACCTTCTCTTTGCCTGCGCGGAGCTTCGTCAGAAGACGGAGGAACTGCGGAAGGAACTGGAGCGGAAACACGCCGACCGGGAAAAACTGGAGCAGGCGCTGGCCGGGCAGCGGCAGCGGGAGAGCGCACTGTCGCAGCAGATGGAAGCCCTGGGCCAGGACATGGAGCAGCTGGACGCGCGCTGCACGGCCCTGGAGCGGGAGGAACTGCCCGACCGGCGGGCCCTGGCGGAGGCGGAGCGGAGCCGCTGCGAAGCGCTGGAGCGGGAGTTGGAGGCGTTGGAGCGGGAGCTGGCGGAGCGGACGGAGGAGACGACCGGCCTCGCCGGGCGTACCGGGGAGCTGACGCAGCAGATAGAGGCGCTGAAAAAGAGCTACGCCACGATGACGGAGGACTATAAAAACAAGAACGGCGAGATCGAGAAGCTGGAAAACAGCCTCCGGGAGCTGCGGGACAAGACCGACCTCGAAAAGCACCAGGCCTACCGGAACCAACTGGCCGCGCAGCGCGAGGACCTGGAGCGGATTGACCGCGAGATCGAAGCGGCGGACCGGCATCCTGGCGCTCACGGTCCCCCTCTCGGCGGACTGCAGCCGCCGCCTGCTTTTGGAGAGCCCCGTGTTCGAGCCCCTCCGCGAGACCGCCGTGACCGACCTCCGGGAGGGGGAGACGCGGGAGATGTACGCCGCGCTGCAGCACAGCAAGGGCGGGGCCTGCGTCCTTCTGAACGTGTTCACGGCGGAGCGGGTCCACGCGCTGCTATTGCAGCTCCTCTTTGCCTGCCCGGAGCGCTACCCCGGCGGGGAAACGCTGCGGCGGATGGAGGAGACGCTGACCGCCCTGCTCAGCGGCGCGGACCCCCAGGGACTGTCCGACCTGTTTCCGGGGCTCCCGGAGGTCCCGTATCTCAGCTTTCGGGACGTCTACACGCTTTTACAGAGCGCTTCCGCCTGGGACCGGCTGCGGGAGGCCGCGGCGCGGCAGCCGGAGGCGCGGTCGGAGGGACCGCTGCTGCAGCCCGTGACGCGGGAGCGGGACTCGGTGGCGGGGAAATGTCTGACGCTGCGCCTGCCCCGTTCCATCGCGGAGGCGGGGGCCGAGGGCGAGGAGGCGGCCCGGACGCTCCGGGCGCTGCGCTGGGAGCTGCAGCGGCCCCGGAACCGGAGCGAAAACCCAAAGCTCACCGCCGCCCTGGACGAGTTCCGGGGCCTGCTGGGGACGCAGAAGGAGGAGAGCGGGACCTGTCTCCGGACGCTGAAAGCCATGCTCTTCTGCGCAAGGCAGCTCTATGTGGAGGAGGGCAGCGGCCGGGAGGCGGAGGTGCTGCGGGTGGTGGAGACGCTGCGCCAGCACATCCAATTTTCCAGGGTCTCCGACGGTTACGCCCAGACGCTGCGCAGCCTCTGGAACACGCAGCGCCGCGGGGACACCGGCAAATTCACCAGCATCACCATCAGCCAGATGGAACTGCGGGCCGAGAACGCCCTGCAGACCCTGGCGCTGTCCACGGACCTGGTCACCGCGTCCATTGCCCATCTGGAGACGCCCGGGACGGAGGATACGCAGCGCATTGCCGCCCTGCGGGAGCAGGTGGAGCGGCAGGCGCGGGCGCTCGCTGAAGGGAGCGGTTGCGGGGCCACCGGGTCTGCCGGGTCTGCCGGGTCTGCCGGGCTTGCAGGGGGGCAGGCATGGAGGCGGGGGCTTCGGATGGGGCTGCGACTGTGGAAGCGGCTGCGGAAGCGCTTGCGAATGCGTCTGCGAATGCGGCGGAAGAGGAATATTCGCTGGACGACCTGTTCATCGATTTCCGTCCGCCGGAGGGGTACTGAGGCGGTTTATCGTATCTGACCGGGGTGAAAACAGAAAAAAGCTGGACAGCGGTATCCAACATGTGCTGGATGCCGCTGTCCATCATTCTTTTCCGGGTGCAGAACACGCTGCGCCCGGCTTTTTTTGCCCTTTTTGGCAGAGAATCAAACGAAATCCGCGTTTACGCCGGCTGTCCGCGCTCTCCGCGGCTATCCGGGAGGGTGCGGATTTTTTTAATTTCCACCCTGATACAGGGCTAATTTCCGTTGCAGTTCGTCAATCAAGCGATCCTTCTGGGAAAGCGCCGCCTGATACGCATTGCGCTCCTCCTGATACGCCTTGCGCTCTGCCTGAAATGCTTTTTCCGCAGCCTCTCTGCCCCTGGCTTCACCCCTGGCTTCACCCCTGGCTTCACCCCTGGCTTCACCCCTGGCTTCACCCCTGGCTTCCGCCCTTTCCAAAAAATCAAGCATCGTG
>JAFTBW010000089.1 GCA_017455015.1 Oscillospiraceae bacterium
CATCATCTGAGAGAGGGGGAGACAGCAATGAAAGAAGCCAAGACCAAGGATTTGTGGGTATTTGTTGAGACGAACGAGGACGGCACCGCGAAGAACGTGGGCCTCGAGCTGCTGGGCAAGGGCCGCGAGCTGGCCACCAAGCAGGGCGGCAAGCTCTGCGCGGCCGTCATCGGCTGCGGCATCGACGCCGCGGTGGACGCGGCGAACAAGGCCGGCGCGGACGTGATCTACGCCGTGGACGGCCCGGAATACAAGCAGTACACCACCGACGCCTACGCCATCGCGCTGGTGACGCTGGTGGAGAAGTACATGCCGACGAGCATGCTGATCGGCGCGACCAACCACGGCCGCGACCTCGGCCCCCGCGTGTCCTCCCGTCTGGACACCGGCCTGACCGCGGACTGCACCGGCCTCGACATCGACGAGGAGAGCGGTCTCGTGGCGTGGACGCGTCCGGCCTTCGGCGGCAACCTGATGGCCTGCATCCTCTGCCCGGATCACCGTCCCCAGATCGGCACCGTGCGTCCCGGCGTGTTCAAGAAGGGCGAGCCGGTTGAGGGCCATGCCGAGATCATCAAGGAGGACATCCACGTTGCCGAGGATCAGATCCGCACCCGCGTGATCGAGCTGATCAAGGATATGGACGCGGAGAACGTCGATCTGGAAGGCGCGGAGATCATCGTCTCCGGCGGCCGCGGCGTCGGCGGGCCGGAGGGCTTTGAGCCCATCCGCGCGCTGGCGGAGGTCCTGGGCGCCACGGTCGGCGCGTCCCGCGCCGCGGTGGACAGCGGCTGGATCGCCCACGCCCACCAGGTCGGCCAGACCGGCAAGACCGTCGGCCCGAAGCTCTACATCGCCTGCGGCATTTCCGGCGCGATTCAGCACCTGGCCGGCATGAGCGGCAGCGACGTGGTGGTGGCCATCAACAAGGACCCCGACGCCCCCATCTTCGACGTGGCGGACTACGGCGTTGTGGGCAACCTGTTTGAGGTCCTCCCGGTTCTCACCGAGGAACTCAAGAAGATTCGCGGCTGATTTCAGCCGGCGCCTTTCCCGCGCATGTCCCTGTCTCCGCCCGGCGGAGACATGGCAGCGCGGCGCCTTTTGCAGAGAATCGTTTAAAATATCACAATATTTATATTTGGAGGACAAATATATGAATTTCCATTTCAACGAGGAAGAGCAAGAGATTCTGGACATGCTGCATGACTTCTCCGTGAAGGAAGTCGCGCCCCTGGCCGCCGAGGTGGACGAGGAGGAGAAGTTCCCCGAGAGCACCTGGCACAAGCTGGCCGAGATGGGCATGATGGGCGTTCCCTTCCCCGAGGAATACGGCGGAGCGGGCCTGAGCTACATCACTTACATCGGCGTATGCGAGGAGCTGGCGAAGCACTGCGCCACCACCTCCGTCATGGTTTCCGCCCACACCTCTCTGTGCTGCTGGCCCATCTTCCAGTTCGGCACCGAGGAGCAGAAGCAGAAGTATCTGCCCGGCCTGCTGGGCGGTGAAAAGCTGGGCGCTTTCGCGCTGACCGAGCCCGGCGCCGGCACCGACGCCGCCATGCAGAAGACCGTTGCCGAGGACAAGGGCGACCACTATGTGCTGAACGGCAACAAGGTGTTCATCACCAACGCCGGCTTTGCCAATGTGTTCGTGGTCTTCGCCATGACCGATAAGTCCCTGGGCAACAAGGGCATCACCGCTTTCATCGTGGAGCGCGACTTCCACGGCTTCTCCGTCGGCGCACACGAGAAGAAGATGGGTATCCGCGGCTCTTCCACCAGCGAGCTGGTGTTTGAGGACTGCATCGTCCCCAAGGAGAACGTGCTGGGCGGCGTCGGCAAGGGCTTCAAGGTCGCCATGGCCACCCTGGACGGCGGCCGGATCGGCATCGGCGCGCAGGCTCTGGGCATTGCTCAGGCCGCCATTGACGAGACCGTGAAGTACACCCAGGAGCGCATGCAGTTCGGCAAGCCCGTGTGGTCGTTCCAGAACACCCAGTTCCAGCTTGCCGGTCTCCAGGCCCGTCTGGACGGCGCAAGACTGCTGGTCTACCGCGCGGCCCAGGCCAAGCAGGACGGCGAGCCCTACAGCCACCTGGCAGCTATGGGCAAGCTGGTCGCCTCCGAGGTCGCCAACGATGTCGCCCGCATGTGCGTACAGTTGGTCGGCGGCTATGGCTACACCCGTGACTATCCCTTCGAGCGCCACATGCGCGACGCCAAGATCACCGAGATCTACGAGGGCACCAGCGAGGTCCAGCGCATGGTCATCGCCGGCTGGATGGGCAAGAAGGCCGCGAAGTAATCCGCTCTTCCCCGTTGCAAAAAACACTTTTCCCCGCGTTCCCGAAAGGGAGCGCGGGGATTTCTTTGATATGCCATTACCGGTGTGCTCAACAAAAACCACAATGCTACTAAACGTAAGTCAATAGCCGCATCAGTGTGATAGCAACATCATTTTTCTTTTCCTAACAATATTATCTACTTTACCACGGCTTACGCATGAAAATCCGCATCTCTATATAGGATTAGAGTAACTGTTTAGTACCTACATCTAGATATTGTATTCGTTTTACAACAACATATTGTGGGGCAAAAATGAATAATGAGTCCAAATTTGAATAGAAAAGGCTGGATTTGGGAAGTCAAGGTTTAAAAGAGCAGTTTTTCACAAGAAATACGCCTTTTTTAATTGAAAAAGTTCGACTTGTGCAGTTGGAATTGCCGCACCCGCGGAAACGCACTGCACCCATTCCATCCCCCTTACCCACGTTTTATTCCCTCCCCTTCCGGGGGAGGGTGGCACGGAGCGAAGCGACGTGACGGGTGAGGGGCGTGGCGGGATGGCGGCAGTTGGGAGGTAGATGGCCTCACCCACCACCGGCGCAAGCGCCGGCGGTCCCCCCTCCCCCTGATGGGGGAGGGATAGGGTGCGGTGCTTTTCCGCGGGTGCGGCAATCCCAATTGCACAGGTAGAAAAAGTTCGAAGTTGACCTGAACAGTTACGGATTAGACACAAATGTTCAGATAAAAGCAGGCTGTTTTCCGAATCTATATCTTTCTACCTCTGAGCTACGAAATCAGTGACTATCGGAAAAGATGCAAAAAGCACCCAATAACATGAGCTTGTTTCGGAATTTTAAGAGAAATTTCATGCGTTTGCCCTGTCTACTTTACAGCATCATATTGACAAAGCCTTTTTTATCAACCTGATTCTATACTGGGACACGCTTTCCCTCTTGCAAAAGGAACGTGAAATGCGTATAATAAATGCGAAAGGGGGTGCGCCAATGCCGGACCTGAAACGCAGTGTTAAAGACAGCGTATTTGGCTACCTGTTCCGGCAGCCGGTTTATCTGCGGCAGCTCTATCTGGCGCTGCATCCGGAGGACAGCGGCATCCGGGAATCGGACATCCGCCTGATTACCATCGAAAACGTACTCGTCGCCCGGCAATACAACGATTTAGGGCTTTTGGTGCGCTCCACCCTGTTCATCCTCACGGAAGCCCAGTCCATTTCACTCGAAACGTGGCGGTGCGGCTGCTGCTGTATCTGGCGGAGACCTACAAGGAATACATTGCCGCCAACGATCTGGACGTGTACGCTGTCAAGCCCCTTACCTTTCCCCGGGCTGAGCTGTATGTGGTCTACACCGGGGAGCGGGAGGACGTGCCGGAACGCGTCTCTCTTTCGGAGCTTTTCGGGGAGGCTTTGCCGGAAGCCGCGACGAGTTGCGGTGTGGAGCTTCAGGCCAGAGTGCTGAGGTCCGACGGAACCGGCAGCATCATTGACCAGTATGTCCGATTCTGCCGCATCATGGACGCGCAGCGAATCAAGCACGGCTATACGCAGAAAGCCATCGACGAGGCATTCCGCCTCTGTCGGGAGCAGGGGATATTGACGGACTTTCTCAATGAACGGGCAAAGGAGGTGCAGGATATCATGTTCACACTGTTCAGCCAGGAGGAACTGACAGCGCGGCACGAACGCGCCCTGATCCGGGACGCGAAAGACGCGGGCATGGCGGATGGTAAAATAGAAGGAAAAAAAGAGGGCATTGCCTCTGCTGTTCTCGCCATGATGACAAACATGGGCTGGACCGCAGACTACGCCATGGATGTGGCAAACGTACCCGCCGAGCAGCGCCCTTTGATCCGCAGGCAGCTGCGGCTATGAGGAATCAGTCCAAAAATGCGGCTCCCCCTGCCGCGAGAGCAGAGGGAGCTATTTTTATTTCGTTTTCGCGCAAGCAGCGGAGGCTCAGTGCTTGAAGAAGCCCTCGCCGGTCTTGTTGCCCAGCTTGCCGGCACGGACCATCTTGCGCAGCAGCAGGCTCGGACGGTACTTGGGATCGCCGGTCTCGGTGAAAATGGTCTCCATGATGGCGAGGCAGGTATCCAGGCCGATATAGTCGCCCAGGGTCAGGGGGCCCATGGGGTGGTTGCAGCCCAGCTTCATGGCGGTGTCGATGTCCTCGGGGGAGGCGACGCCGTTCTGGACCAGGTCGATGGCCTCGTTGATCATGGGAATCAGGATGCGGTTCACGACAAAGCCGGGGGCCTCGTCGACGGTGACGGGGTTCTTGCCGATCTCCTGGCTCAGGGCAAAGACCGTGTTATAGGTCTCTTCAGAGGTGTTGCCGCCGCAGATGATCTCAATGAGCTTCATGACCACGGGGGGATTGAAGAAGTGCATGCCGATGACCTTGCTCTTGTCCTCGACAACCTTGGCGATCTCGGTGATGGAGATGGAGGAGGTGTTGGTGGCCAGGATGCAGTCCGCCTTGGTGGCCTTGTCCAGCTTCTGGAAGATGGACTTTTTCAGATCCAGGCGCTCAATGGCGGCCTCGACAACCAGCTCGGTGTCGCCGATGTCACTGTACTCGGTGTCGGCGGAGTAGCTGATATTGGCCATGATGGCGTCGGCCTTGGCCTGATCGATCTTGCCCTTTTCCACCTGCTTGGCCAGACCCTTCTGCAGCTTGGCCTTGCTCTTGTCCACGATCTCCTGGGAAATGTCATAGACGGTAACGGTCTTGCCGGCAGTGGCAAACACCTGGGCGATGCCGGAGCCCATCTGGCCCGCGCCAACGACTGCGATCTTGTTGATAGACATGGTTGATTTCCTCCTGTATTTTGAAAATAGTTACCTGGATTACTTGTTCTGGTAGGGGGCGTGCTTCTCCTTGTTCAGGAACGCCTTCATGCCGCCGATCTGGTCCTCGGTCTCAAAGCAGTCGCCGAACAGCTTCTCCTCCAGAACGATGGCGTCGTCCATGCCCTTTTCCAAGCCCTCGTTGACGGCCTTTTTGCAGGCGCGGACGGCGATGGGGGCGTTGTCCGCGATCTGGCTTGCCAGCTTCTTCGCGGCGGGCATCAGCTCCTCGGGGGGATAGACTGCGTTGACCAGACCGATGCGCAGGGCCTCGGGAGCCTTGATGTTCTTGGCGGTGTACAGGAGCTGCTTTGCCATGCCGGGGCTGACCAGACGGGCCAGGCGCTGGGTGCCGCCGAAGCCGGGGGTGATGCCCAGGCCGGTCTCGGGCTGGCCGAACACGGCGTTCTCGGAGCAGATGCGGATGTCGCAGCTCATGGCAAGCTCATTGCCGCCGCCCAGCGCAAAGCCGTTGACCGCGGCGATGACGGGGATGGGCAGGGTCTCGATCTTGCGGAACACGTCGTTTCCGGTCTTGCCGAATGCCTCGCCCTGGACCTTGGTCAGGGTGCTCATCTCGCCGATATCCGCGCCGGCGACGAAGCTCTTCTCGCCTGCTCCGGTGATAATCAGGCAGCGGGTCTCCCCCGCGTCGATGCTGTCGATCACGCTCTCCAGCTCTTTCAGGACCTCGCTGTTCAGGGCGTTGAGCGCCTTGGGACGGTCAATGGTCAGTACGGCCACATGGCCTTCCTTCTCCAACTGAATGAATGCCATTGTCTTCCTCCTTCTTCGATGCTCGCGCATCAATAATCAAAAGATTCACAAACCAAATATTAGCACTTTTTCCCGGCAATTGCAACAGCATTTCCAAAAAAATACGGGATGTTTTCGGAAGAATTCCGCGAGTTTCCCCCAGTCGTAAAATTCCTGTTGCAATCGGAGCGGAAAGCGGATAAAATAAGAATCACAACACCGCCGCAGGGGACAAATCCGCAGAAATTGTACAGGACCGGGGGGCGCATATGGACGAGCTCAAGGCGATATTCGCAAGCAACCTGATCAAGCTCCGCACCGGCGCGGGCATGACTCAGGCGGAGCTGGGCGAGAGGATCCACTACTCCGACAAATCCATATCCAAATGGGAACGGGCGGAGGCCATCCCGGACGCCTATGTGCTGACGCTGCTGGCGGAGGTGTTCTCCACCAGCGTCAGCGCCCTGCTCACCGGGGAGAAAGAATGGGAGTACATCGAAAAGCCGGAGGAAAAGCCGGTGACCTACAGCCGGCCCTTTGTGATCCTCAGCACCGTCGCCGGGATCTGGACCCTGTGCATCATCGAGTTCGTGCTGTTTTGGATTTTCAACGGCATCCACTGGATCGCCCTTTTGGCGGGCTTTCCCCTGTCCCTGATCACGCTTCTGGTGTTCAACTCTGTCTGGTACCGCGGACGCCGCAATATGTACATCATCGCCGCCCTGGTGCTGTGCGTGGTGCTGCTGCTGCTCTACGCGCTGCGCAACTGGCAGGTGCTGCTGATCCTGCTCCCGGCAGAGCTTGTGGTATGGCTTGCCTGCCACATCCGCCGCCCGGCAAAGACGAAAAGGACCCCGGCAAATCCGGCGCAGCCGCCCCAGCCGGAGAACCAGTAACGGCAATCCGACCCGCCGTTCCCGATAAATCTGAAAAAAACCCGATTCTACGATTCGTAGAGCCGGGTTTTTCCTTTTGTAGAGGTCATTCCCCCCTTTTGTCCTTGCGCAGGAGGGGGAAGCGTGTCTATAATGGCTGGAACAACATTGCTGCCCTGAACGGCAGAGAAAAGCGAAAACAGAGAAACCGCGCCGGAGTTGGTCCGGCAAACATCAGGAGGACTGTATATCACATGAGTTATGTATTGAGCTGCTGCTCCACCGCTGATCTCAGCAAGGAGCACTTTGAGGCGAGGGACATCCGCTACATCTGCTTTCATTACAGCCTGGACGGGGTGGAATACCCGGACGACCTGGGCCAGACGATCCCCTTTGACGAGTTCTACCGGAAAATGGCCGAGGGAGCGGACACCAAGACCTCCCAGGTCAGCATCTCGGAGTATCTGGAATACTTTGAGGAAATTTTGAACCAGGGTCAGGACATTCTCCATGTGAGCCTGTCCACCGGCCTCTCCGGCTCTTTCAATGCGGCCATGGACGCCGCGAGAGTGGCGTCTGAACGCTTCCCGGAACGAAAGATCTATGTGGTGGATTCCCTGGGTGCGTCCTCCGGCTACGGCCTGCTGATGGACACGCTGGCGGACAAGCGGGACGAAGGGATGAGCCTGGAGGAGCTTTACCGCTTCGCGGAGGACCGGAAGCTGCACCTGCACCACTGGTTCTTCTCCACGGACCTGACGTTCTACGTCAAGGGAGGACGGATCTCCAAGGCCGCCGGCTGGTTCGGCACCGCCCTGAACATCTGCCCCCTGCTGCACATGGACGAGCTGGGGAGACTGATTCCCATGAACAAGATCCGGGGCAAGAAACGGGTCATTGAAGAGTGCGTCAAGCGCATGGAGACGCACGCCGAGGGCGGCCGGAATTATTCCGGCAAGTGCTTCATCAGCCAGTCCGCCTGTTATGAAGACGCCCGGGCAGTGGCGGACCTGGTGGAAAAGAAGTTCCCCAGGCTGAACGGCAAAGTGGTGATCAATTCTGTCGGCACCACCATCGGCAGCCACACCGGCCCCGGCACCGTGGCGCTGTTCTTCTGGGGCGACGACCGCAATGTGCAGGAATGACTGGCGGAAATACCATCTGCAAAACCTTGACAGCGTTGTCTATATCGGATAAAATAGCTTTGGAGGAGGCGATCATATGGGCATGACAGACAAGCAGTTTAACGCGTTTGTCCGATTTCTCCTGGATGACATGGAGGAAATCGAAGCCGAGGAGAACGAGGAAAAAAGGGCAAAAAAGATTCGCAAGGTGATCGAACACCTCCGCGACACATTGGAAGATTGAAACACGGACGCTCCGCCGGAATAGGCGGAGCGTCCGTTGTTTTTCTTGCGGTTATGGTTTTCCGGTTCAACTCATTTCTCCAGGGCCTTGTAGACCATGGCTGCCAGACCTGCGCCCACCATCGGGCCGACGATGAAGACCCACAGGCTGGCAAGCCCGGACAGATTGCCGGAAATGGCGGCCACAATGGCGGGTCCAAGGCTCCTGGCCGGGTTGACGGAGGTGCCGGTGAGGCCAATGCCCAGGATGTGCACCACAATCAGAGTCAGACCGATGACCAGGCCGCCGAAGGAGCCGTGTTTGGCCCGCTTGCTGGTGACGCCCAGGATGGCGATCACAAAGATGAACGTGAGCACGATCTCCACCAGAAGCCCGGCTCCGGCGTTGCCGTTGACGCCCGCCAAACCGTTGCTGCCGAAACCGCCCGTCATGTCCTCCACGTTGCCCAGGCCGAAAATCAGCGCCAGGATCCCGGACCCTGCCAGCGCGCCCAGGCATTGGGCGATCACATAGCCCACGAAATCCCTGCTCTTCATCCCGCCGCTCATCAGCACACCCAGGCTCACCGCCGGATTGATGTGACAGCCGGAGATATTGCCGATGGAATAGGCCATAGCCACAATGGTCAGGCCGAACGCCAGGGCGGTCAGGATATAGCCGCCGCCGTGGGCGGCGTCGCAGCCCACCAGCATCGCCGTACCGCAGCCGAGGACCACCAGAACACAGGTACCGATAAATTCCGCCGCATACTTTTTCATTGTTGCACACCTCGCTTGATGCTCTTTGCTCTATGTACTTGGCTTGATCGCCCGGTCATAGTAGCATAATACTGGAATAAATGCAATAAATTCCCGAAAGAAACACATATTATGACAAATAATAGCAGTATTATGGAAACGAATACGAACGGAGGGCGCGAAAAGCGCGGCCCGTCTGTCCCGAACACGGGAGAATGGGCCGCGCAGCAGCGGTTCAGTTGCAATGAGAAAAGATGCGCTTTAAACGGGTATCCGCGTTGCGCTTATGAAAGCTCAAAAGCGCCGGTGTAGAGCTGATAATAGGTGCCTTTCAGCGCCAGCAGCTCGTCGTGGTTGCCGCGCTCAATAATCCTGCCGTGTTCCAGTACCATGATCGCGTCGCTGTTGCGGACCGTGGACAGGCGGTGGGCGATGACAAACACGGTCCGTCCGGCCATCAGGTTGTCCATGCCCCGCTGGACCAGAGCCTCGGTGCGGGTGTCGATAGAGCTGGTGGCCTCGTCCAGGATCATGACCGGGGGGTCCGCCACGGCGCAGCGGGCGATGGACAGCAGTTGCCGCTGGCCCTGGCTGAGCTGAGAGCCGTTGCCGCTCAGCTTTGTCTGATAGCCCTCCGGCAGACGGGTAATAAAGTCGTGAGCGTTTGCCAGCTTTGCCGCGGCGATACACTCCTCGTCCGTGGCGTCCAGCTTGCCGTAGCGGATGTTCTCCATGACGGTGCCGGTGAACAGGTTGACCTCCTGGAGCACCATGCCCAGGGAGTGGCGCAGCTCCGGTTTCCGAATCTTGGTGATGTTGATGCCGTCGTAGCGGATCTTGCCGTCCGGGATGTCGTAGAAGCGGTTGATGAGGTTGGTGATCGTGGTTTTGCCCGCGCCGGTGGAACCCACAAAGGCAATTTTCTGGCCCGGCTTGGCGAACAGGGAGACATCGTGCAGCACTTGCTTTGCCGGCGTGTAGGCGAAGTCCACGTGCTCCATCCGCACGTCGCCCTTGACCTCCACATAGGTGGTGGTCCCATCCGCCTTGTGGAAGTGCTTCCAGGCCCAGATGCCGGTGCGGGAATCGGCCTCGGAGACGCTGCCGTCCGGGTTCCGCACCGCGTTGACCAGGGTCACGTAGCCCTCGTCGGCCTCGGGCTCCTCGTCCATCAGGGCGAATACCCGGGATGCGCCGGCCAGACCCATGGTGACCATGGCAACCTGCATGGAGATCTGTCCCACGGTCTGGGAGAGCTGCCTGGACATGCTCAGGAAAGAGATGATGATGCCGATGGTGATGGTTCCGACGCCGGAGAGGCCCAGATTGGTCACCCCCGCCGCCACAAAAGCGCCGCCCACGATGGCGAGCAGGACGTACATCAGGTTGCCGATGTTGTTCAGGATGGGCATCAGCACATTGCCCGCCCGGTTGGCCTGCTCTCCGGCGGCGTACAGCGCGTCGTTCAGCTCCCGGAAGCCGGCCTTGCAGTCGGGCTCGTGGTTGAAGACCTTGACCACCTTCTGGCCCTGCATCATCTCCTGGATGTAGCCCTCAGTCTTGGCAAGCGCAGCCTGCTGCGCACCCATGAACTTGGCGCTTGCTCCGCCGAAGCGTTTCGTGATATAGAACATCAGGCACAGCACGGCAATGACCACCAGCGTCAGCCAAACGCTGTAATACAGCATCAGGATGAAAGTGGAGACGATGCTCAGCACGGACTGCATCAGCGTGGGCAGGCTCTGGCCGATGAGCTGCCGGATGGCGTCTGTGTCGTTGGTGTAGGTGCTCATGATCTCGCCGTGGGGGTGGGTGTCAAAGTAGCGGATGGGGAGCGTCTCCATCCTGCCGAACATGTCGTCCCGCATGGCCTTCAGGGTCCCCTGGCACACCTTTGCCATGATCTGGGTGTAGAGGAAAGAAGAGGCCACGCCCAGCAGGTGGATGGCTGCCATGGAGAGGATGATGGAGATCAGTTGGGTCCGCACGGCATCGATGCCGGACTCCATGCCCGGAAAAATCACGTCGTCGATCAGCCGCTGCATGAACGTGGTGCCCACGATGGAGGCAATGGAGGAAAACAGGATACAGACCGCCACGATCACGAGTTGGCCCCCGTAAAGGGCGTTGATGTAGCGCAGCAGCCGTCCGAAGACGCCCTTGGAAATTGCGCCGGGAGAGCCCTTTTGCTGTTTCATGCCGCATCGTCCTCCTTTCCCTGGGTCTGGGACTGCCAGACCTCATAGTAGATGCCCTTTTTCGCCAAAAGCTCGTCGTTGGTTCCCTGTTCCACGATTTTGCCGCCGTCGATGACCAGGATCATGTCTGCCTCGGAGATGGAGGAGATGCGCTGGGCGATGATGAGCTTGGTGGTGTCGGGCAGCTCCTCCCGGAACGCCCTGCGGATCAGGGCGTCCGTCTTGGTGTCCACGGCGGAGGTGGAGTCGTCCAGGATCAGGATCTTCGGCTTTTTCAGAAGCGCCCGGGCGATGCACAGCCGCTGCTTCTGACCGCCGGAGACGTTGGTGCCTCCCTGCTCGATATAGGTGTCGTAGCCCTCGGGCATCTGCCGGACGAACTCGTCCGCCTGGGCCAGCTCGCAGGCGTGGATCAGCTCGGCGTCCGTGGCGTTTTTGTCGCCCCAACGGAGGTTCTCCTTGATGGTGCCGGAGAACAGCACGTTCTTCTGCAGCACCACGGCCACCGCATCCCGGAGCGCCGTCAGATCGTAGTCCCGCACGTCCGTGCCGCCCACCAGGACCCGGCCCTCGCTCACGTCGTAGAGGCGGGAGATGAGCTGGATCAGGGTGGTCTTGCTGGAACCGGTGCCGCCGATGATGCCCACCGTGGCCCCGGAGGGGATGCGCAGGTCGATGTCGCTGAGGGCCGCGTTCTCGCTGCCTGCCTTGTAGCGGAAGGTCACATGCTCGAAAGCGATGCTGCCGTCCGGGATATCTTTCTTTCCGTTGGCGGGGCTTCGGAGGGCACCCTCGTGAGTCAGCACCTCCACAATGCGCTGCGCGGACTCGGTGGCCATGCTGGACATGACGAACACGATGGACAGCATCATCATGCTCACCAGGATCTGGACGCCGTAGCTGATGAGGGTGCTCAGGCCGCCGGTGGTCAGCTCGCTGCCGCCGGAGGAGATGATGAGCCGGGCGCTGAAATAGCTGACCAGCACGATGGCCAGGTAGATGCAGGTCATCATGATAGGGCTGTTGAGCGCCAAAATCCGCTCCGCGTGGGTGAAGTCCCTGCGGACCTCCTCCGAGGCGTTTTTGAACTTCTCCCGCTCATAGTCCTCCCGGACAAAGGCCTTGACCACCCGGATGCCGGCCACGTTCTCCTCCACGGAGTTGTTCAGCGCGTCATACTTTTTGAAAATGCGCTGGAAGATCGGGAATACGACGCGGATAATGCCAAACAGGAACACACCCAGCACCGGCAGGATGCACAGGAAGATGACACTCATCCGGGCGCTGACGGAAAAGCTCATGATGATGGAGAAAGCCAGCATCAGCGGCGTGCGCACCGCGATGCGCAGGATCATCTGAAACGCGTTCTGTACGTTCGTCACATCCGTGGTCATCCGCGTCACCAGGGATGAGGAGGAAAACTGGTCGATGTCGGCAAAGTCGAAGTCCTGCACCTTGAAAAACAGGTCCTGCCGCAGATTTTTCGCAAAGCCGGCGGAGGCCGTCGCGGCGCTCCGGCCCGACAGCACGCCGAACGCCAGGGACCCCAGGGCCAGCACCACCAGCACCGCGCCGTAGGTAAAGATGGGACGCATGCTCTCCCCCGTCATCCGGTCGATGAGCTGCGCCATGATCAGCGGGATGACACATTCCAAAATCACCTCGCCGGTCACAAACACCGGTGTCAGAATGGATGCGCGCCGGAATTCCCGGACGCATTGCAACAGCGTTTTAATCATAGGAACCCTCCCTGTCTGTTTTCGCCAGATTCCAAACCGCCAGCCCGCCCCGGGTGGGAAAAAGGCCGGCCTGAATCCGCCCTTTTTTGCGCCAGCCCCGGCTTGTGAGCGCACAGGCCGGGGCTGGCAAAATGGATTATTCTGGATTATAGCACTGTCTTTCTGAGAATTCAATACTTGAACCCGCACTTTCCCTGAGGAAACGCTGAAATCCGGCATACCGGATGCCCTGCGGCCTACGGCGGACCGTGACAGGCGGAGATGGCGAAAAGATACCTGGAGAGATGAATTTGTGCGGAAAAAATGGTTCCTTACGGGCTGTTTTTCGCCTCTTAAAGCCTGTTTAATATCTCGGCGTACCCGGATTGACGAGCGGATTTTTCGCCATTCAAGGCGCGAAACCGCAGGAATCCTTTGTGGATTTCAAGGTTGAGCAACGAAGAGTGGCGGAAAATCCGCCGTCAAGACGGTGTGCGAAGAGATTTTAAACAGGCTCTCAGTCCAGCATTTCCTTGCTCTGGGCGTACCGAAACACCGGCCCGTCGAGGCAGACGTAGGTTCCGCAGATCTTGCAGTGGCCGCATTTGCCGACGCCGCAGGACATCTTGCGTTCAAAGGACACCCAGATTTTTTCCTCGGCTGCGCCGTTTTTGAGACATTCCAGCGCGGCAAAGTGCATCATCACCGGCGGTCCGACAATCACAATGTTGTAGTCGTCGAAGTCCCGGATGGGGATTTTCGGAATATGAACCGTCACCATGCCCTTTTCAAAGCCCGGAGAAGCCTCTGTATCCAGTGTGGCGATCATATCAAAGCGGGTGCGGAACTTCTCGATCTCGTCCTGAAACAGCACAGCGCTCCGGTCCTTGAAGCCCGCGATGATGTGGACGGATTTGCAGATCTCCGGATGGTCATAGAAGTGGTTTGCCAGTGTCAGAATGGGACTCATGCCCGTGCCGCCGCAGATGATGAGAAGGTCCTTGTGTTCAAAGTCCTTCGCCGGGAAAGCGTTGCCGTAGGGGCCGCGCAGAAAGAGATGGTTGCCGGGGATCAGTTCAAAAATCGCCTTCGTGACGGTCCCGGTGTTGCGGATGGTGAACTCCACCCATCCCTCTCCCCGCCCGCTGGCGGAGATCGGCGCCTCGCCCACCTTCGGCAGGCTCAGCATATAAAACTGCCCGAAATCCGGCGTGGTATCGCTCTCCAGCCGGAAAGTCCATTCCAGCGCAGTGTGCTTCCGGATCGACAGGATACGGTGGGGCTTCGGCTGCAGGATGTTGTTTGTCATGCTTCGGCCTCCTGTTCTGAAATGAGCCGTTCGACCTCGTCGTGCAGGCGGTTGACGGTATCGAGGAAGTCGATGTCCTCCGGGCAGCGCAGCACGCAGCGTCCGCAGCCCACGCACATGTGTTCCCTTCCGCCGAAACGGGTGTTGTAGTCGAAAACCTTGTGCAGCGCCTTGAAGCGCATGAGCTTGTCCGGCGTGGGGCGTGCGACGTGTCCGCCGGCAGTTCGGGTGAACTCCGGGATCATACAGGAGGCCCAGACCCGCCGCCGCTCCCCGCGCCGGCTGTTCTCCTGATCGAGGTAGTCCGCTGTCTCATAGCAGGAGCAGGTGGGGCAGACCGTATTGCAGCCGCCGCAGGAGATGCATCTTTCGTTGTAGTCCTTCCAGAACGCAAGGTCGAAGACCTTTTGCAGCTGCTTCACCGCTCCGACGCGGGGCAGACGCGCCTCGCGCCCGTTCTTCTCCACGAATGCGGGCATGTAATCGCTCTCCTCCGCTCCGGAGAAAAACGGCAGCAGCATACCGTCCGCGATGCGCACCTGAACGCCCTCCGCGCCCGCACAGACCGCCAGCGCGTAACCGTCCGTCCTGTTGCTCCCCATGGAAACGCACCAGCAGCCGGGATAACCGTTTTCGGGACATTCCAGCATGGCAAACTTCACACGGGAGCGCAGCGATGCATAGAAAAGGTCGGCCTGTCCGCCGTTTTTGAGGAAGATGTTGTCGAGACGGCGGATGGCGTTGATATCGCAGGGATGGGCAAAAATCAAAATTGGCTTTCCGGACTCCGGCAGCGCCGCCGTATAATTGTTCTCGTCAAAGCGGAACAGGGTCTGGGAGATGGGATAGTAAATTTCTTTCGGAGAAAAATCCGATTGCCGGTCCGTGACGATCTCGGAAAACCGGTCCAGCTTCCGAAAACGTACCGCGCCCTTCTCATCCTGCGCCGGGCCGTAGATGTCATAGGCTCCGGAGAGCTTTTGGAACACGGCTTCCAGCTCCGAACCGGTCATGGAGACGCTTTTCCCGCCGGCGGAGGCATGTCGCGGTTCCGCTTTCGTCTCCTCTGTGGCGGTTTGCTCCGTCACAGTCTCCGTCCCGCCGGCCGCGCCGCTTTCGATGAACGCCCGAAGCAGCCCTGCGGCGGCCCGGTAGAGCTCTGTCTCCGCGTATTTCTCCACGTCGATGCAGAAGCGGGGAACCCAGTTTTGCAGATGCAGCCGCGCAAACTCCCCCTGCTCTGCCGCGCCGTCCAGCGCGGCGAGGTATTCCAGCTCGACGGAGATGTGGTCCTCCATCAGATCCGCGGAGGGCACGGCGATTTCAAGCCCGCTTTCCCGCAGCTTTTCCCGCATCCGGCTCCAGGCGTCCTGCATGATGATCCCCTTGGGGCTGGTGTAAACGGACTCATAGGGGAAGGCCGCGGCGGCCTCCGCCAGCCCGGCGCCCAGAAACACCCGCACGTAATCCACGGCAAGGGCCTCCAGATCGCTCTCCTCCAAAGCTGCTGCGGCGCGGTTCCAGTTCACGCCCGCGTCCAGCCACGGGGCGGCCTCCGGGAAGCGCACGGCTTTCACACGTTCCAGCGTTTCCCTGTCCAGCTCCTTTGAGAACAGGCGGCTCAGGAAATGACATAAGCTTTTGTTCATCCGCGTCTCCCTCCTTTCCGCCGCTCGGCGGCTTCCTCCAACTCCTGGGGCAGCAGGTCCCGCCACTGCTCCCGGCGCAGGATGTAGCGTCCGGAGGGGTGGTTGCCCTCGTCCCGCAGGGCGAAAACGTGTTCCGGACCTGCCTCCCGGAGCAGTATCGATACCTCGCTCTCCGGGTCCGCCACGTCTCCCCAGTGCAGCGCTTTTCCCGCGCAGTTGCGGACGCAGGCGGGGATTTCTCCGGCTTCCCGGCTTTGGACGCAGAGGGTGCATTTGTCCATGACCTTCCGCGTCTCGGAAAAGGTGTTGACATGGTAGGGGCAGGCCCGGTTGCAGCTTCCGCAGCCGATGCACTTGTCCGTGTCCAGCAAAATCACGCCGTCCGCTTCATTCTTGTAGATCGCGCCCGTGGGACACACCCGGACGCAGGAAGGCTGCGCGCACTGCTGGCACATGGCCGGCAGAAAGTACATGCTCAGCTCCGGAAAGGTCCCAAAGGGTCCGGCCTGATGCACCTTGATCCGGTTTGTCCCGAGGGGTGTTCCGTTTTCCATGTGGCATGCCACCTGACAGCCCTTGCAGCCGATGCAGCGGTCCAGTTCCACCACAAACGCCAGTTGCTTACTCGCCATGTACCGCCGCCTCCAATCTCGCGTCCGTCTTGGCGTCGAGGGTAACGCCCTCCGCCCGGTCGCGCTTCCACGCCTCGGTGCCCACATCCTTTGTATGCTCCGTGGGCTGCGCCAGCCATTTTGCAAAGTCGTCCGGTTTCGTCCACACGCCCTCCGGCGCGCCCTCGGCCTTGTACACCCGCACCAGATAGGCGCGAAGGGTGTAGGTCCCCACCACGTCGTTGAAGGGCGCGTCGGCTTTCGAGGTGATGTTGACGTTCATCTCCCGCCAGCCGTGGGTCGGCGTGTCGAGCGTCTCCGGGTTCCAGAAGCGCTCCATGCAGACGCTGCCGGGCTTGATGCCCTCGGTGACCGCCACCACGCCGCGGGTCCTGCCGCGCTGCGACTCCACCCAGGCCCAGTCTCCGTCGGCAAGGCCGTACTTTTTGGCATCCTGCGGATGCATCCAGATTTCCGGCACGGGATAGATTTCCCGCAGCCACGGCACGTTGCGGAGGGTGTTGTGGTGGAAGAACGGGACGCGCCCGTTGGTCATCACCAGGGGGTATTCCGCCGCCAGAGCGCCCCGCGGGCTCTCATGGGGTTCGAGATAGTAGGGCAGCGGCTCATAGTCGACAGAAGCCGGGGGCAACTCGCACTTGGCAAAGGGCTTGCCGGTCCTCCCCAGGGTGATCATGCTTTCCAGATAGACCTCGCACTTTTTGGAGGGCGTCGGGAAGCCTTTCGGTTTGCCGGTCTTTTCGTCCGTCTGATTGTAGACGTAATAGGACTTCCATTCCTCCTTGGGGAGATATGTATAGGGCGTGTTTTGCTTGAGCGTTTCAAAATCCAGCCCGACGCGGCCGAGGAAGTGGTCCCAGAGCTCCTCCACGCTGTCCCAATAGGGCAGGTCCTTGCCCATGTACTCCGCGTCAAAGGCTTTGGCACAGGCCTCGTGCCCGAGCTCGCCGCAGCGCTTGGCAATCTTGGACCAGATCAGCGTCTCGTCCACCGTCTCCCAGACGTGGGCGCAGGCCTGCCGCGCGCAGAGGGTGTTGCAGGTCTCCACGATCATATTGGTCTCCAGCCACTCCTCCGCGGGCAGCAGAATGTCCGCATAGGCCGAAAAAGAGGTGGGGTACATGTACATGTGGACGATGAAGTCCAGCTCGTCGATGGCGCGGCGCACCTTCTGGCTGTCCGCTACCGCGGCCATTTTGTTGCCGCTGCGGTCGATCCAGACCCGGGGCTTGTAGGGCTTTCCCGTCAGGATCGCGTCGAAGATTGAGGTGGGATGTCCCGCGAACCAGATGTGCAGGCCCTTGTGTTCGATCCCGCCGAGGCGTTTTTTCAATTGTTCGTCCGGCAGCCGGTCCGCGGCAATGGGAACCGGGTAGTTCG
The DNA here is from genome assembly GCA_017455015.1 of Oscillospiraceae bacterium. Lineage (GTDB taxonomy): Bacteria > Bacillota > Clostridia > Oscillospirales > Oscillospiraceae > RGIG7114. Next base: position 17,781 of record JAFTBW010000089.1, read on the forward strand.
GCATATCAAAGACCCCGCTGGTGCGGAATCGCTGCAACAGCGCACCGGGCTTTTCCACGTTCCCCATCAGCAGATCCAGGGTGCAGGCAGCCATGGCCGCCTGCTCGCTGTTGGGCGTCTGGTCCGTGGCCACGCCGATGGCGATGGCGCTGGGGGTGTTCTCCGCGTAAAGACGGACGGCCTTTTCGATCCGCGCCGGGTCCAGCTCGCAAATCTCCCCGGCCTTTTCCAGGGTGAAGGCTTCCACCCGCTCCCAGAGGAGCTGCCAGCCGGTCTTGTAAATGCGTCCGTCAACTTCAAAGCTCCCGGCCAGCGTCGGGGCAA
>JAFTBW010000090.1 GCA_017455015.1 Oscillospiraceae bacterium
CGCATGACCACCACCATCGCCGCGACCCACAAGAAGATCGTCATGATCGAGTCCGAGGCGAAGGAGGTTCCCGACGACGTGATGTACGAGGGCATCGTGCAGGCGCACGAAAAGCTGCAGCCCGTCCTCGACCTCATCGACCGCATGGTCGCCGAGATCGGCAAGCCCAAGTTCGAGTATGAGCACGCCGCCTTCGACCAGGAGCTGTTCGACGCCATCTGCGCCGACTTCATGGACGAGGCCAGGGCCGCCATGGACACCGACGACAAGAACGTCCGCGAGGAGCGCTGGAACGCCATGATCGACCGCTGGCATGAGCGCTATCTGGAGGATCACCCCGACATGGACCAGTACCTGGACGAGATCACCTACAAGTTCCAGAAGAAGATCGTCAAGGCGTGGCTGCTGGAGGGCCACCGGGTGGACGGCCGCGGCATGAACGAGATCCGGCCCCTGGCAACGGAGGTCGGCCTGATCCCCAACGTCCACGGCTCCGCCCTGTTCACCCGCGGCCAGACCCAGGTGCTGAGTATCGCCACCCTGAACACCCTGTCCGCCGCCCAGAAGCTGGATACCATCTGGGAGGAGGAGACCAAGCGCTTCCTCCACCACTACAACATGCCCCCCTACTCCACCGGCGAGGCCCGCCCCTCCCGCAGCGTGGGACGGCGGGAGCAGGGCCACGGCGCCCTCGTGGAGAAGGCCCTGGAGGCAGTCATCCCCTCCGAGGAGGACTTCCCCTACGCCATCCGCGTGGTAAGCGAGGTCCTCTCCTCCAACGGCTCCACCAGCCAGGGCAGCGTCTGCGGCGCGACCATGGCGCTGATGGACGCGGGCGTGCCCATCAAGGCCCCCGTGGCCGGCATCTCCTGCGGCCTGATTCAGGACGGCGACGGCTTCACCACGTTCATTGACATCCAGGGCGTCGAGGACTTCCACGGCGAGATGGACTTCAAGGTGGCCGGCACCAAGGCCGGTATCACCGCCATCCAGATGGACCTCAAGAACGACGGCCTGAAGCATGAGATCGTGAAGGAGGCCTTTGCCAAGACCCGCGAGGCCCGCCTCGACATTCTGGACCAGATCATGCTCAAGGCCCTGGCCGAGCCCCGGAAGGTGCTGGCCAAGACCGCGCCCAAGATGATCCAGATGCACATCAACCCGGACAAGATCCGGGAGGTCATCGGCTCCGGCGGCAAGACCATCCAGAAAATCACCGCCGACACCGGCGCCAAAATCGACATCACCGACGACGGCAACATCGATATCGCCTCCGAGGACATCGAAGCCTGCCGCACTGCCCGCCAGACCATCGAGAACATCGTGTTTGAGCCGGAGGTCGGCAAGCTCTACTACGGCAAGGTGGTGCGGATCATCCCCATCGGCGCGTTTGTGGAGCTGGTGCCTGGCAAGGACGGCATGGTCCACATCAAGGATCTGGAGTTCAAGCGCACCGAGAAGGTGGAGGACGTGCTGAACATCGGCGACATGACCTGGGTCAAGGTCACGGAGATCGACGAGCGCGGCAGGGTCAACCTCAGCCGCAAGGAGGCCATCCGGGAGCGCGAGCGCCTGGGCCTGCTGGATTGACGCGGATGCTTCCACTCAGATAAAGCGTACCATGCGCGTTGCCCCTCCCCTTTCCGGGGAGGGGCAACGCGCATAACAGGAACTGCCGCGCAATCACCTGCAACGGTTTTTTTCTTATCTTCCCGGCAGCGGCTGTTCGCCGCTGCGCTCCATGCCCGGCGCTGCCGGGCCTGAGGCGCCGCCGGGAGCGTTGCGCGGTTCTCCGTCCGCAGCGCCGGCGGGCGGCTGCTGCCCTGCGTCCCCCGGACCGTTCCGCTCCTGCGGCATTTCCTGCGGCGTGTCCGGCGCATCCTGTCCGCCCCGGGGTTCGCCGTCCCGCTGCTCCTGCGCCGGCGGCGTATCCTGGGGCGTATCCGGCGCGCCCGGGGCAGGCCCGTCCTGCGGCCCGCTGCCGGATCGCTCCTGCATCGGCGGCGCTTCCCCGTCCTGCGGCTCCGGCGCGGTCCCGGCTTCCGGCGCACCGGCGGGCGCGGGAAAACTGCGCACCGGCGGGGTTTCGGCGGACGGCTGCGCTTCAAACGCGTCCGCCGGCTGCCGTTCCTCCGGCGGCTGCCGCTCCTCCGGTCCCGGACCCTCCGGGGCGGGCTGCGGCTGCCGGACAGGGGGCGCTGCCTCGCCGGAAAGCTCCGGCTCCGGCGTCGCCGGGCTTGCGGTTTTGGCAGGGAACGTATCTTCGGGGCGCGGCGTCTCCTCCGCCGGCGGCGTGATGCGTTCTTCAAAGGCGAAGCGTCCGCCGCTCATGCCCTTTTCCTCCGCCGTGCGGCGCTCCTCCGGGGGAACCTCAAAGGTGTAAACCGTGGGCTTTTCGCCCTCCAACCGTTCGGCCGCCTGTTCGACGGTCTCGGCCAGCGCCTCTCTCTGCTCCTCTGTGCCGGAGGTCACGCCCGCAATCAGCAGGGCGTCGGAACCGTCTCCCGCGCCGTCGGGGAGAATGCGTTCCATCACCTCGGGAAGGGCATCTCCGAGCTTTTTGCCGCGAAGCTCAGGGGTCAGGGACTTTGCCAGTTCTTCCGAGCTGACGTTGATCGGGCTGACGGAGATCACCCGGCCCAGCCGGTTGACCGCGACCTCGACCGAGGCTTCGCCGGCGTCCAGGGTGACGTAGGCATAGGCGGAGGCCGCCAGATAGGCGTAAGAGCCGGTGAACAGCACCAGCGCCAGCACGGCCGCTACGGCAGAGCGCAGCCAGCGGCTTTGCCTGCGGGGAAACGGAACGATATTGGTTTGTAATTCGACGGTCTCCCCCACCTCGCAGGACTGCGCGGTGGTCGTATACGTCCCGTCCTCGCACAGCACCGCGGCAAGCTCCCCGCGTTTTTCGAGTACCAGTGCTTTCACTGCTTCACCCCTCCCGAACGGATTTCAGATAGGAGGCCAGGATGGGGAAATCCCCGTCCAGGATCTCCGCTCCGGCGATGATGTACCTGCGGTGGCGGTCCAGGATCTTGCGGATGACGCCGCTTTGTTCGCTGAGCTCCCGGATGGGCAGCAGCCGTTTCAGGCGCAGCTTTGCCATCAGAATGGCGCTGGCGATCAGGGTGCGGATGGCCTGGGCGCAGCTTTTCTTCGTCTTTTCCGCCTTCGGCGAGCACTCCGCCAGGTCGAAAAAGGAAAAACCGTATGCGCGCAGGATGTCCTGCATCTCCGCGATCTCCTCCCGGGCGCGGCTGACGGAATCGTCGAAGGCCGCCCCCATGGAGTCCTGCGCCACGCGCGAAGCCACACGGAGGTTGACGCCGCAGGCTTCCTCCTCCTCCAGCTCGCCCGCAAACGCGCCGGGCGTCACGGTGAGCTCCGCGCTGTGCCTGCCCTCGCTGCGGAGATGGTCCGTCACCCTCCGCCGGATGACCACGGAGGCCAGCGGCCGGAACGCGCCTTTTTGCGCGTCATAGCTGCGCACCGCCTCGGAAAAGGCCATCAGCGCAACGGACCATTCGTCGTCGCTGTCGGTGACATAGCGCCCCGCCGCCTTTGAGGCGCAGGAGAGAATCCACGACTTGTGGTCCTCCACAAGCTGCGTGAAGCAAGCATCGTCTTCTTTTGCAGCGAGAACGCGATCAAGCAGGTCGTCCATTGCGCAGCTCCTTTCCGCCTTCATGGATTGATTCGGAATGTGCGGACAATTTTTTGGGGCCGGTTGCCGTTTTTTTCACGGCTGCCGGCCTCTTTTTTGTCCCGGTCATGACGGAAGTATGCGCGCCAAAGCTGAAAAGGAGCTTAAAGAAACGCTGAATAAATCCCCGCGCACGTTTGGCGGCAAATTTTGCGCCCGCCTGCGTTGCAAAAACCTTGAAATACACAAAGTATTCCTGCGGTTTTTGCGCCTTGGCGGACACAAAATTTGCTCGCCAATCGCGCACGTTGCTTGAATCAGCGTTTCCTTAAAGAAACGCTGATTCATCCGTCTTCGGCATCTGCTCTCGCCGGATTGAATCAGCGCTTCCTCAGGTATCCCCGCCGCTCTGCCGGCGGTCGAGACGCCACTCGCCGTTCACATAGTCCGCCCGCTTGACGTAGACCGCGTCCCGGATCACCGCGCCGTCCTCGTCGAAGTACAGCTTGCCCGTGACGCCGGTGTAGATGACGCTGGGCATGACGGCCAGAATGTCCGCCTTGTCCACGCTGCCGATGCTGGTGATGGCCTTCAGCGCCAGGTTGTAGGCGTCGTAGCCCAGGGCGGCGTAGGAGGAGACAGGGTCCTCCATTCCCGGGTCCTCCGCCTCCGGGTCGTAGCCCGCGTATTCCCGCAGACCGGCGTCGAAAGCCGCGTTGCCCCCGGCGGCGTAGAAGCCGGAGACGTAGACCCGGATGGCCGGGGCGTCGGAGGTCTCGTCCACGGGAATGGCGATCAGCCGGTCGTCGTCCAGCGTGTCCGGCCCCAGGATGGGCAGATAGATGTCCAGGGACCGGGACAGGGTGACCATGTTGACGATGCTCTCCGCGTCCAGGGGGGCGAAATAGGCGTGGGCTCCCTGGTTGTAGCCCTTGACCAGATTGGTGACCACGTCCGGGTCCGCGGGGGACATGAAGTCGTACATGACCTTTCCGCCCTGGGCCTCGAAGGCCGCGGCAAAGGCGTTGATTCGCCGGACGGAGAGCTCGTCCCCGGCGAGGCCCATGCAGTAGACGTTCCGCGCGCCCAGCCGGTTGGCGGCGTAGCGCCCCAGGGCGGAGGCCTGCAGCTCCTCCGCCGAGGCGATGGAGAAGTAGTAGTCGTTGTCCGCGGTGACGGCCCTGTCCGTGCAGCTCATGGCGATGGCCGCCACCCCGGCGTTCTCAAACACCGGCCCGGCGGTCCGTGAGACGGCGTCCCCGTAGGAGCCCAGCACCACGGCCACGTCCTTGGCGATGAGGGTTTTGGCGGCGTCGGCGGCATAGGTGACGGACCCGGCGTTGTCCGCCGGAACCAGCTCGACCTCAATGTCCTTTCCCCCGACGCGCACCGTGGGCTGGAGGCTGTGGGCGTATTCGATGCCCAGCTTTTCCGCCTCGCCGTATTTCGCGTCCGCCCCGGTGAGGGGCTCGAAGATGCCGATGCGCACGACGGTCGGCCCGGTTTCCACGGTCTCGGTGCTGCCGCCGCAGCCGCTCAGGCTCAGGGCGGCGCAGAAGGACAGCAGCAATGCGGTCAGTTTTTTCATGGTTTTCTCTGTCTCCCAAATCAAAAAATCACACCATCGCGGGGCCGCGCCGGTCCTGGCCGCCCCGCCGCTGCGCGGCGGCGGGACAGCCCAGCGCCCGCAGGTCCGCAGCATTTTCTCCCAGAGCGAAGCAGCGCCGTCCCCGTCCGTCCAGGGCCTTGACATCCCCCGGCCGCGACAGCAGCGGCAGGGGAGCTGCCTCTCCCAGCCGTCCCAGCAGCGCCCGGCCCCGTTCGGAGGCCGCCAGCACCCGCAGGTAGGGGGGCGTCCCGGCGGCGTCATCCCGCCGCAGCCCGAGGGCGGCGGCCCAGAGCATCCGCCGGAGGCGGGCGACGGGGTAGCGCTTCGTCCCGGCCTCCCGGAGCAGGCTGTCCAGGTCCGGGGCGGTCCGCGCGATGCGGCAGAGCCGGTTTTCCAGGCCCTCCGCGGCGTCCGGGATCAGGGCGAAGTCCGCCGGGGAGAGCATCCGCAGGCGGCTCAGGAGCGCGGTCTCCAGGTCCTTGGGGAAGAGCGGCCCCCGGCCCGCCGCCCGCTCCCGGTCCAGGATCTCCAGACTCTCCGGCGGGACGGCTCCCCGCAGGTCCTTCCCCGCCTCCAAACGCAGCCGCAGGGCCTTGGCGGAGGGCAATGCCCCGTCCTCCCGGTCGTGGCCGCCGCCCTGCCGGGGGATACAGAGCGGCGTCAGGGAACTGGTCAGTCCCTGGGCGCGGACGGCCCGGAGATATTCCACCGCCAGAATGTCGTTGGGGCTGCGCAGGGCCGGGAGGGGCGTATCCGCCAGCATCTCCGCAGCGCGCTGCCGGGCGGCGGCGTAGGACAGGCCCTCCCCCAGCCCGGCCCGGATCAGTCCGTCCAGCGCAGGGTCTGAAAGCGTCTCCGCCGTCCGCTTTAAGGTATCCGGGTCGCCGCACTCGCTGCCGAAGCCCAGGTATTCCGCTCCGGCGGCGGCCAGCAGGGCGACACACCCCCGGGCAAAGACCTCCGCCGAGGCCATGGCCCAGGGCAGGGGCAGCTCCAGCACCAAATCCATTCCGCACTTTGCCGCCGCCTCCGCCCGGGCGAACTTGTCCAGCAGCGCCGGCTCTCCCCGCTGGACAAAGTCCCCGCTCAGGGCGCAGACCAGCAGCGCGTCCTCCCCCAGGGCCTGCCGGAGCAGGGCCAGATGGCGGGCGTGTCCCAGGTGAAAGGGGTTGTATTCCGCCGCGACGCCGCAAACTCTCATAAAAAAAGACTTGCCTTTCCCGCTCACAGTGATACAATAGATATATCATCTATTTTACACGCGCAGGCGAATAATTACAATAAGGAAGGTTCAAAAAATGAAGGTATTAGTCATCAACGCGGGTTCCTCCTCCCTGAAGTACCAGCTCATCGACATGGAGCATGAGACGCTGCTGGCCAAGGGCCTTTGCGAGCGCATCGGCATCGACGGCAAGTTCACCTATAAGCCCCAGGTGGCCGGCAAGGAGACCGTCAACGCCGCCGACTACGCCATGCCCAGCCATGTGGAGGCCATCGACGCGGTGCTGAACGCCCTGGCCGATCCGAAAAACGGCGTGGTCGCCAGCATGGACGAGATCGACGCGGTGGGCCATCGCGTGGTCCACGGCGGCAAGGAGTTCGCCGCAAGCTGCCTGATCACGGAGGAGAGCATCGAGGGCATCAAGAAGTGCTTCCCCCTGGCCCCCCTGCACAACCCCGCCAACCTGCTGGGCATCGACGCCTGCCGCAAGGCCATGCCCGGCAAGCCCCAGGTCGCCGTGTTCGACACCGCGTTCCACATGACCATGCCTCCCCAGGCTTACATCTACGCCATCCCCTACGAGTACTATGAGAAGGACGACGTGCGCCGCTACGGCTTCCACGGCACCAGCCACCGCTATGTGTCCGCCCGCTGCCGGGAGCTGCTGGGCAATCCGGAGCACAGCCGCATCATCTCCTGCCACCTGGGCAACGGCTCCTCCCTGGCCGCCGTGCAGGACGGCAAGAGCGTGGAGACCACCATGGGCCTCGGACCTCTGGCCGGCGTCCCCATGGGTACCCGCTGCGGCGACATCGACGCCACCATCCTGGAGTACCTGATGGGCCGCTACGGCTGGGATATGAAGGAGATGATGAACGTCCTGAACAAGAAGTCCGGCGTTCTGGGCATCTCCGGCGTGTCCTCCGACTTCCGCGACCTGGAGAGCGCCGCCCAGGAGGGCAACGCGCGCGCCCAGCTTGCCCTGGACAAGTTCTGCTATGAGGTAAAGAAGGACATCGGCGCTTACGCCGCCGCCATGGGCGGAGTGGACGCCATCGTCTTCACCGCCGGCGTGGGAGAGAACGGTTCCACCACCCGCGCCGCCATCTGCCAGGGCCTGGAGTACATGGGCGTCAAGCTCTGCGAAAAGCGCAACAACGAGCGCGCCGACGAGCATCTGATCTCCACCGACGACAGCCCGGTCAAGGTCTACGTCATCGCCACCAACGAGGAGCTGATGATCGCCCGCGACACCGCCGCCCTGGTATAAATTGTAATACCGCTTTTTCCCTCCCCCACAAGGGGGAGGGATATAATAGAGCTCCCGCTGCGCCATTCGGCGCAGCGGGAGCCGTCTTGATAAGGGGAAAAGGATCAGTTGTCCCAGGGGTGCAGCACGACCTTGATGGCCTCGCCGCTGCGGGTCAGGGCGATACCCTCGTTGATCTTGTCCAGGGGCAGAATGTGGGTGATGAACTTCTCGGTGGGGAACACCGGGGAGATGGCCAGATCAAAGGCCCGGCGGGACTGGTCGTAGCTGGCGCCGAAGTGGCCCTTGATCCAGATGTTGTTGTAGTGGATCAGGTTGGTGTCCAGCTCCGTGAGGCTCCCCTTGGGCACGCCGCCGAAGAAGACCACCAACCCGCCCTTGCGGACCATGTGCAGGCTCTGGGCCTGGGTGGCGTTGGCCGGGGTGGCGGAGATGACCTTGTCCGCGCCGCGCCCGCCGGTGAGCTCGCGTACCGCCGCGATGGGGTCGGTATCGGAGCTGTTGATCGTCACGTCCACGCCGAACTGGCGGCTCATTTCCAGGCGCTTGTCGTTGATGTCGATCATGATGACCTTCTGCGCGCCGCGCAGCTTGGCAAGCTGGGCCATAAAGTCGCCGATGGGGCCTGCGCCGATGATGACCAGGGTGTCGGGGAACTTCACATCCACGTTCTCCAGGCAGGCGTAGACGCTGGTCAGAGGCTCGCCCAGGCTGGCGGCCTCGAAGCTGACGCCCTCGGGGATGGGGTAGATGCCGCCGTAGTGAATCTTTTCGCCGCCCACGGCGATGTACTGGGCAAAGCCGCCGGTGCCGGCCAGCTTCGCCACATGCTCGTTGGAGCAGTTCTCGCTGTGGCCGCTGACGCACTCGTCGCACTCCATGCAGTAGGTGCCGGGGAACAGGAACAGCCGGTCGCCCACCTTGTATTTCGTCTCCTGGGGGCCGGTCTCGTCCACCACGCCCACGATCTCGTGGCCGTAGATGAACGGATAGTTCCCCTTCCGGGAATCGGTGGTCAGGTTGCGGATGTCGCTGCCGCAGAGGCCCACCGCCATAATTTTAAGGATCAGTCCGTCCGCGGGGCAGACCGGCTTGTCGGTCTCCTCCACCCGGATGTCGTTCGGTCCGTACATCAGCGCCGCTTTCATCTTCATCGTCTGAAAACTCCTTTCAAATCATATACTCTTGTTCCTGACGGAAGTGTAGCACGCGCTGCCGCGGATTGCTAACCGGGCTTTTCCCTTTTTTAGCGGAAATAAACAATTTGCGGCTTTCCCACGCCGGGGATATGATATAGAAGCGATGTTTTCACGCCCGCCCGTTCGGGCGTATGAAATACGAAAGCCGCGATCGCGGCGCGGCAGGGGGAGGAGTACTGTGAAAGAGAGTCTGGAATACCTGGTTGGTATGGATTGCGGGACCACCAATATCAAGGCCATCGTGCTGGCCTCCGACGGTACGGTGGTGGCGGAGGCGGGATGCCCCAGCAAGTTCCTGGTACCCGGCCACATGATGCAGGAGCAGGACGCGGAGGCCTGGTGGCACACCGCGTCGGAGATTTTCCGCTCGCTGACCGAACAGATCGGTCCGGCGGCCACGGAGCGCATCCGCGCCATCTGCGTCAGCTCCCACACGGTGAGTATGCTGGCCGTGGACAAGGACGGAACCCCCCTGCGGCCCGCCATTACCTATCAGGACACCCGCAGCGCCCGGGAGCTGGAGGAAATCCTGAACACCGTGGGCCGGGAAAAATTTGTGCGCATCGTGGGCGGTCAGCCCTCCGTGGCGTTTTTGCCCAACAAGCTGCTCTGGTACAAGCGGGCCGAGCCTGAAAACTTTGAGAAGACCGCCGCGTTTTTACAGGCCAGCTCATTCATCAACTTCAAGCTGACCGGCGTGCTCAGCACGGACATCGACCAGGCTCTGCGGACCCAGTGCATGGAGATGGAGACCGAAACCTGGTCCAAGGAGATCGGCGCGGTCCTGGGCATGGACCTGGACGCCCTGCTGCCCCCTGTCCGGCAGGTGACGGACATCATCGGCGAGGTGACGCGTTCTGCCGCGGCGGAGACGGGCCTGAAGCCGGGCACCCCCGTGCTGGCGGGCTGCTCCGACGCGCTGGCAGCCATGGCCGCCACGGGCATGTGCCGTCTGGGAGAGGCCGGCGAGTCCTCCGGCACCACCTCCCTGGTCTTCGTGGGGAGCCAGACGCGCTCCGCTCCCACTGCGCCGGTGGTCACCCGGCCCAGCACCATCCCCGGCGTTCCCTGGCTCTTCGACGCCCCCATCCAGGCCAGCGGCGCCTCCATCAAGTGGCTCATCGACAATCTGGCCCACGAGGAGCGCACCACCGCGGAGCAGCGGGGCGTGAACGTCTACGATTACCTCAACGAGCTGGCCCTGGACGCGGTCCCCGGCTGCCACGGCCTGTTTTTCTTCCCCTATCTGCTGGGCGAGCGCGCCCCCCTTTGGAACAACTACGCCCGGGGCATGTTCATCGGCATGCGCATGGACACCCTGCGCAGCGAGTGGGTCCGCAGCGTGTTCGAGGGGACGGCCTACGCCCTGCGCCATGTGATCGAGACCGTCCGCAGCGACGGCGGGCAGGCGGACATGCTCCGCATCTGCGGCGGCGGCGCGAAAAGCCCCACCTGGAACAAAATCAAGGCCTCCATGCTGAACATCCCCATCTATGTGCTGTCCGCCGGCTCCGGGGACGTGCCCGTGGGGGACGCCCTGATCGCCGGGAACCGGGCGGGCGTGTTCCCCGATTTGGTGGAGATCACGGGCAAGGTGGTTCGGGTGGCCGAGGTCGTGGAGCCCGACCCCAAGTGGGTCAGAGCCTACGACGAGCTGTACCCCTACTACATCGAGATGTACCGGCATCTGGACGGCGACCTGAAACGCCTGCAGCAGACCCTGCGCGGCCTGTATCCGATGTAATTCGGCAGACAGAGCCTATCCCCTCCCCCGGAGGGGAGTGCGCGATTCATCCAAGACAAGCGACAGGGAGAGCGGGCGCGACGCCCCAGCTCCCGAGGAAAAGAGAGAGGACCCCGGCGGGATGGGCTGTGGAAACCGAAGAAGGCACTTCGGCTTCCACAGCCCATTTCCCCATCGGTTTCCCCTCGGCGGAGGAAACATCTTATGAAGCGAAATTACCAATTGGAGACGGACCGGGTCCTGGCGGAGCTTGGCGGAGCGGAAAAAACAAAACCCGCGCTGCTGCTCCACAGCTGCTGCGGCCCTTGCAGCACCTATGTGCTGGAATACCTGACGGGCTTTTTCGACGTGACGGTTTTGTACTACAATCCCAACATCCAGCCGGAGGCGGAGTATGAAAAGCGGCTGTACTGGCAGCGGGAGGTACTGCGGCACATCCCCGCGAAAATACTGGAATGTTCCTACGACGGCGCGGCCTTTACGGCGGCGGCCCGCGGTCTGGAGGGGGAGCCGGAGGGCGGGGCTAGATGCACCGCCTGCTTTCTGCTGCGCATGGAGGAGACGGCGCGGCGGGCCGCGGCGGGGGGCTTTGACTGGTTCTGCACCACGCTGACCGTGTCCCCCCACAAGGACCAGGAGCGGATCAACGCCATCGGCTTTGCCCTGGCGGAGCGCTATGGCGTGCGCTGGCTGCCCTCCGATTTCAAAAAGCGGAACGGCTACCTCCGCAGCATCCGGCTTGCAAAGGAGTACGGCCTGTACCGCCAGGACTGGTGCGGCTGCGCCTACAGCCATGGAAATGAAAGAAACAGTTGAAAAATCCGCGGAAACTGCGTATAATAGCGGACACGGCGCATCTGCCGTGCCTGCTCCTCCCCCGGACGGGGGAAAAGGGGGCTTGCAGGGCGGATTTTGCCGAATCCATCATGAGCGCGGCGGAAAAAATGCCGCGGGAAGAAAGGAAGACGCCAATTATGAAAAGGCAGAAAATTTCCGGTATCTACGCCGACCCTGCCGCCTTTGACGGGAAACAGATCACCGTCTGCGGCTGGGCGCGCAGCATCCGGGACCAGAAGAGCTTCGGCTTTATCGCGCTGAACGACGGCAGTTGCTTTGCGCCGCTGCAGGTCGTATTCGAGAGGGAGCGCCTGAACAATTACGACGAGATCGCCCGCCAGAACGTTGGCGCCGCCCTGATCGTACAAGGTACGCTGGCGCTGACGCCCGGGGCCAGGCAGCCCTTTGAGCTGAAGGCCGGCAGCATCGCCGTGGAGGGCCCCTCCTCCCCGGACTATCCCATCCAGCCCAAGCGCCACAGCGCGGAGTTCCTGCGGACGGTCCAGCACCTGCGGCCGAGAACGAACCTGTTCTCCGCCGTGTTCCGCGTCCGGAGCGTGGCGGCCCAGGCCATCCACGAGTTTTTCCAGGGGCGGGGCTTCGTCTACGTCCACACCCCCATCATCACCGGCTCCGACGCCGAGGGCGCGGGTGAGATGTTCCGGGTCACCACCATCGACCCCGCCGATCCCCCCCGGACCGAGGACGGGGCCATCGACTACAGCCGCGATTTCTTCGGCAAGCCCACGAACCTGACCGTGTCCGGCCAGCTCAACGCGGAGAACTTTGCCCTGGCGTTCGGCGACGTGTACACCTTCGGCCCCACGTTCCGGGCGGAGAACTCCAACACCCAGCGCCACGCCGCGGAGTTCTGGATGATTGAGCCGGAGATGGCCTGGGCGGACCTGGACGACGACCTGGAGTGCATGGAGGCCATGGTGAAATACATCATCCGCGCCGTTCTGGAGCGCTGCCCGATGGAGATCGACTTCTTCAACGGCTTTGTGGACAAGGGCCTCAAGGAGCGGCTGGAGCACGTCGCCTCCAGCGATTTCGGACGCATCACCTACACCGACGCGGTAAAGCTGCTCCAGGAGAGCGGCAAAAAGTTCGACTATCCGGTGCGCTGGGGCGTGGACCTGCAGACCGAGCACGAGCGCTATCTCACGGAGGAGATCTTCCGGAAGCCCCTGTTCGTCACCGACTATCCCAAGGACATCAAGGCGTTCTACATGCGCATGAACGACGACGGCAAGACCGTGGCCGCGGCGGACTGCCTGGTACCCGGCATCGGCGAGATCATCGGCGGCAGCCAGCGCGAGGAGCGGCTGGATATGCTGCAAAAACGCATGGCGGAGCTGGGCCTCCGGGAGGAGGACTACTGGTGGTATCTGGACCTGCGGCGCTACGGCTCCTGCCGGCACGCGGGCTTCGGCCTGGGCTTTGAGCGCATGGTCATGTATCTCACCGGCGTCAGCAACATCCGGGACGTGGAGCTCCACCCCCGCACTGTGGGCAGCGCGGACTTCTGACTCCCCCCAAAAGGAGATAGAGAGATATGGCGGATACCCTGGAGGCGCGCGTTCAAACGGTCGTTGTGTTTGACGTGGAGACGACCGGACTGAACTGCGCAAAAAATGAAATCATAGAGTTCGGAGCGGTAAAGGCGGCGCTTTCCGACCTGTCCGCGGAGCGGGAGCAGAGCGATTTTCTGATCCGTCTTCCGGAGGGCGTGCCTCTTCCCGCGGACATCACAAGGCTGACGGGGATCACGGAGGACGCGCTGCAGGCGGAAGGGATTTCGCAGGCGGACGCGTGCGAGCGCATCGTGCGGTTTTTGGACGCGGAAAATCTGCTCCTGGCCGCCTACAACGCGCAGTTTGATCTCTGCTTTCTCTATTATTTCCTGAAGCGGTTCGGAAAGGAGGACATCCTGCGGCGGATAGCGTTTCTGGATATTCTGACCGTGTATCGGGACCGCCGGGCCTTCCCCCACAAGCTCAGCGACGCGGTGGCGGCGTACCGCGTGAAAACCGCCAACACCCACCGCGCCATCGACGACGCCCGCGCCGCGCTGGAGCTTTTGCATCTGATGGAGCAGGAGGAAAACGACCTCCATCACTATGTCAACCTGTTTGGATTTCATCCGAAATACGGCGTTTCCGGCCCGAAAATTTCCACGATCACATACCGCGCGCAAAGCCTCGACGCCTCCGGACGGCTGTACCGCTGAGAGCCTGTTTCATATCCTTTCGCGCACGGCGCTCATCACCCGGCGCGCTTCCCACCCGTTGCCAGGATGGGAAGCGCGCTGTTTTTTTGCGCGCAGGGCGGAAAACTGATGTTTCCTAATTCGGAATATTTATTTCGCAGAAAGAACTTTTTACCCAAACCCGGGCGCATCGCGTGTTTTTTTCCGTTATACTCACATCATCAAAGAAAAAAGGAGATGTCATCATGAAGTACAGCATGGTAGCGGACATCATGTTTGTTGCGCCCGGAGAGCACGGCCCGGTCTGGCCGGATACGAAGGGCATCGTTTCTGCAATGGAGCTGGCAAAGGCAAACGGACTGGACGCCATCGAAATGTTCGATTTCGAGGGGCGCGACCTGGATACGCTGGCAGGAAAAATCCGGGAATTGGGCATCGGCATCCATGCGTTCTGCATGAAGAACGGAAAGGTGTGGGGCGACCCCTCCAAGCTGGACGAGTTTGTCCGGGGCTTCCGGGAGAGCGTAGACGCCGCGAAGAAGCTGGGCGCCGAAAACCTGATCATCAGCGACGACGGCTATGCCAGAGATGCGCAGCGCGAGGCAGTCCACGCCGCGATGGCGGAGGGCCTGAAGCGGGTTGCGCCCCTGGCGGAGCAGGCGGGTCTCACGATCCTGGTGGAGCCGGTCAGCGGCAACTATTTCCGGGATTCCAAAGAGGCGTTCGACATCCTCAAAGAGGTGAACAGCCCGAAGCTCAAGCTGCTGTATGACATCTTCCATTTCCAGCTCATCGAGGGGAACATCCTCAACGCCCTGAAGGAGAACCTGGAGTGGATCGGACACATCCACGGCGCGGGCGCTCCCATGCGCTGCGAGCTGACCGACGGCGAGCTGAACTACCGCTTCCTGCTCAACGAGCTGGACAAGCTGGGCTATGACGGATGCTTCGGCCTGGAATTCTTCACCTTTACGGATCGGGAAGAGAAGGTGCGGAAAAGCGCTGAGCTGCTCCGCAACAGATAACATACACAACTGAGAATAAATGAAATAACAATAAGGAGGATACAGTCATGGCAAAGGTAAGAGTAGGCGTTATCGGAATCGGTGAAATCGGAACCACCAAGCATCTGACCCAACTGTGCCGGCACAGCGACGAGGTGGAGGTCGCCGCCCTCTGCGACATTCTCCCGGAGCGCTGCGAGAAAGCGATCAAGGATTTCGGCCTGAACGCGAAGGTCTACACGGACTATCGGGACATCTGCAAGGATGAGACTCTGGACGTGATCCACGTCTGCACCCCCAACCCCCTGCACAAGGAAATGAGCATCCTGGCGATGGAAAACGGCAAGCACGTCTACTGCGAGAAGCCCCTGGCCCTGACCTGGGCGGACGCGCAGGAGATGCTGGCTGTGGAGAAGAAGACCGGCAAAAAGCTGGCCAGCGGCACGCAGTGGCGCTACAACACCGCTCCCATGGAGATGAAGCGCATGTTTGACGCCGGCGAGTTCGGCGATGTGTACTACATCCGCTCCAGCCAGCTCCGTCCCCGCCGCCTGCCCGCTTACGGCGTGTACACCAGCAAGGCCCTCAACGGCGGCGGCGTCCTGATGGACGGCGGCCCCCACTCCATCGACCTGCCCATGTGGCTGACCGACAACTACGACGTCGCCACGGTGCGCGGCGTGACCTTCGACAAGATGAAGAACTTCCCGGACGCCAACGAGCTCGGCCCCTGGGATCCCAACAACTTCGACGTGGAAGACACCGCCATGGCCATGATCACCATGAAAAACGGCGCGATGTTCTACATCGAGACCGCCTGGTGCTCCAACATGCAGCAGGAGGCCCCCGGCATCATCTGCTCCGTCGCGGGCAACAAGGCCGGCGCGGACATGGTCGGCCCCGGCTTTGAGACCGCGGTGCGCGTCACCAGGGAGAAGGACGGCAAGCTGGTCACCGAGACCGTGATCCCGGAGAAGAAGTACAACATGTGGGAGTACGACATGGACCGCTGGGTGGAGGCTGTCACCGGCAACGGCGAACCGGCTGTCAAGGGTTGGCAGGCCGCCGTCGTCACCCGCGTGATCGAAGCGATCTACAAGTCCGCCGAAACCGGCGAGACCGTCGTCTTTGACTGATACGGTGTGAAAAACGGGCCGGGAAAAGTTCCGATCGGATTTTTCCCGGCTCAAAATTGCGTTCGGAAACGCTGAATCCATCCCCGCGCCCGCCTGGCGGACAAAAAATTTGCTCGCCGATCGCACACGTTGATTGAATCAGCGCCTCCTCAGCGCTCCCCTTGATTCTTTTTTCATCTTCTGCTACACTGTGGCGGAGGGCCGGGAGATTTCTGATGCGGGAGAGTGGATATGAACGTATTGCAAAGCCTTACAGAGCTGTATAATTCCCAGGATCAGGACAGCATTTTCAAGGAGCTTTCCAGGCGGATCCTGCGCAATCTGGACCAGATGCGGAGGATCACCATCTATGACGTGGCGGAGCTGACCAACTCTTCCCGCACGACGGTCTGGCGTCTGGTGCAGAAATTGGGTTATCAGAGCTTCTCGGATTTCAAATTCGCGCTGCAATCCGCTTCCTCCCAGTATGTGTATTACAACCGGATGATGGAGCGGAAAAGCGGCGGCGACCCGGAGGCGCTGCTTCGGGAAATTCAGACGCAGATGAAGGATTCCGTCAAGGTCTTCACGGAAAAAATCACCGGGAATGAGCTGGAGCAGTGGGTTGATCAGGTCGCGGAAGCGGGCCGCGTTCATTTTTATCTGCCGTTCCGCAGCGCCATGGTGTATTCCTTCCAGCAGAACCTCTGGATGGGCGGAAAGGACACGGAATACTGCTGTCTGATTCCGGAAATGCTGGAGGCCGCCCGCAGCCTGAATGAAAGCTCCCTTGTGTTGATGAGCACCATTGAATTCACCGAAACCATGGACATGACGGAGGTGTTTCAGACCATCCGGGCCCGCGGCGGCAAAATCTGGCTGATGGGCAACGCCGAATCCAACTATGAGCAGTACGCGGAACGCAGGATCATGATGTCGGATGCCAACCCCGCGACATGGCTGCTGGCCTTTGAGAGCTTTATCCTGGCGCTGAGCGAACGCTACAGGCAGAAATATATCGACAAGAAACCCCATTCCTCTCATGGCTGATGAAACAGGCGCGCCGGTTTCAGGAAAGCGCTTGTTTTTCCGGGACGGTTTCAGGAAAGAAAGCGCGTTGCAGAGATTCTCATTCTGCAACGCTCTCTTTCGTGGTCCGCGCCGTCCTTGCAGAGCGGAGGGGTACCTGTATGACTGTCAGGCCCTTTAAAGCCTTCCCCCCAAGGGGAAGGCTTTAAAGGCGCTTTTCCGCTTTAATCAGCGTTTCCTTAGGCCACTTATGGCCGAAAGATTTCGCAAAATGGCAAAATCTTTTTATCCGGAGATTTGTGATCCGTCTATATCAC
>JAFTBW010000091.1 GCA_017455015.1 Oscillospiraceae bacterium
CAACCAGTCCCGCTACCGGGCCCGGAGCCTCCCCGCCGCCGGGGCCCTGCTCAAGGCGGAGGACCAGGGAGAGAAACAGATAACATTGGATCTTTGAGCTCCGCTTCGCCGGAGGGATCCGCCGGGAGGTCGCCATGCGCCTTTTTCACAAGAGAATCTGGGCCGCCGCCCTCCTGTTCTCCCTCCTGCTGACGGGCTGCGCCCCCATGCTGGAGCGGAGCTATTCCGCCTCCTCGCCCCACGTCCAGTTCTCCGACGAGTCGGAGAACGAGGCCATCCTCCGGGCGGAGACCTACCAGGGTCTGGTCAGCGCCCTGCTGTACCTGGTGGGCAAGGGGGAGGAGGCCGGGGTGATCCGGCTGTACCAGTACGCCGGCGTCACCGGGACCGCCGCCAGCGACGTGGACCGGGCCTGCCTGGAGGTCACCCAGGAGGACCCCATGGGGGCCTACGCCGTGGACTACATCAAGTACGACGTGGAGCAGACCCCGGCCTATTACCAGGTGGACGTGAAGCTGGCCTACACCAAGACCCCGGAGGAGCTGGCCCGGGTGATCTCCGTCACCGGCAGCAGCGCCGTTTCCCGGGAGCTGGAGGAGCTTCTGAAGGACCGGCCGGAGCAGGTGGTCTTCCGCATCAGCTACTTCACCGCCGGGGAAAGCGAGGAGACCCTCCGCCAGGCGGTGGAGGAGGCCTACGCCGGGCAGACCGTCCCCCTGCCGCCCCTGGAGGACGTGCAGATCACCCTTTACCCCGCCGCCGGACCCCAGCGGGTGGCGGAGATCACGCTGGTCTGGGGAGAGGAAAATTTGGAGGAAAATCAGGGAACGGCACTTGACACGGAGACGGAAACGTGATATAGTACCCTTTGCTGATGCGAGTGTAGCTCATCTGGTAGAGCGCCACCTTGCCAAGGTGGAGGTAGCGAGTTCGAGCCTCGTCACTCGCTCCACATAGCAAAAGGACACCCGAAAGGGTGTCCTTTTGTTATGTGGAATAAATGGCACGGTACGAACTCGCTGCCTCCACCCAAATCTGCGGTGTGCCGCAGATTTTCCAATCCAGGAGGTACGGGGTCCCCAAAAAGCTGTTGCTTTTTGGGGTGGTGATAGCGAGTTCGAGCCTCGTCACTCGGATTGGGTCCCTTTTGCTCTGAGGAAGCGATGTACGAACTCGCTGCCTCCGCCCAAATCTGCGGTGAAATGCCCGTACCGCCGCTTGCGGCATTGACATTTCCGCCGTACCTGATACACTGTAACCAAGAGAGCTTCCCGGTCCTTACGGCGGGGATCCGACAAACGGAACAGGAGGGAAACCCCATGAAAAAGCGCGTACTGAGCATTCTGCTGTGCCTCGTCCTCTGCTGCGGGCTGCTGCCCGCCACGGCGATGGCGACGGAATCCATTCAAAAGCTCACCATTACGATCCCGGAGCCCGAAGCGGGCAAGAACGGCGCCGGCGCTTATAAAGTAAAGATCGCGGAAAACAACTGCGAAGTCACCAAGGCCACCTGGGAGGACGCGGACACGAACGCGCCGGTCTCGGGCGCGTTTGCGGCCGGGGGGCATTACCGGGTCACCATTGAGCTGACGGCCGGCAGCGCCTATGATTTTCTCTCCCCGCAGCCCATGGAGATCAGCGTCAACGGCAGGACCGACGTCACGTACAATGTACTGGAACAGTACCGGATGACCGTCACCTGCACCTTCCCGCCCCTGACCGGCGGCGCCGCCGCGCTCAGCAGCGCGGGGATCACCATCAACGCCCCCAAGGCGGACGAGCTGCCTCAGTTCACGGCGGCGATGGACGGCGCCGGGTACGGCCTCTATGATGAGAACAGCGGGGGCTTCGTGGGCGGCGTATGCTGGACCGACGAGACCAAGGACCCCAACCTCACCGACGACCAGCGGATGCTGAAAAACGGCGGCGCTTTCCTGCCGGGCCATACCTACCAGGTGTCCGTAGAGCTGATCGCCGCCAACGGCTATGGGTTCTCCGAGCCGTTCACGGCCACCGTGAACGGCCAGACCGCGGACAAGGCCGTCCTCTATGCGGACATTGCGACCGTCAGCTATCTCTTCCCGGCGCTGCCGGCGGCGACGACGCCCATCCCCTCCGTCTCCGTGACCGCGCCCACCCCCGCCGCAGGCACGAAGCCCGCCTACAGCGCGTCGGTCAGCGGCGACCATTACGGGGTCGACGCCGCCTGGGCGGCTGACGGCAGCAGCAACGGCGTGGGCTGGGCGCTGATGTACGGCGCGGACTGGACCGACATCGACCGCGCGCTGAAGTCCGGCGAGACTTTTGAGACCGGAAAGATCTACTTGATTGCCGTCGCGCTGAAGCCGGACAGCGG